>DATHXP010000348.1:0-3526 GCA_035459605.1 Halomonas sp.
GGCTGTCAGCCATCTCCACGACGGCAATGGTAAGCGCTCAAAACATCCCAACCATCGCCGCGACCTCTATCGGATCTTCTTCTACGACTGCCCACCCTTGGTCAAGAAGATGCACAACCCGATCACCAAGATGTCGATCGATTTCTCAAAGACGAATGAGGCACGATTCCGCTCCGAGCTTCATTCTGAGCTCCTCAGCAAGCGAAAGCTCGCCGTGCGCCTTGGCCACCTATCAGATGACGCCCAGTGGACCATCAAGCCTCAAGTCATCAGGGCACTGCTGAAGGGCAAGACCAAGTTCGAGGACCTCGATGAGCACGACGTTCAAGTCGACACCAGGCAGAAAGGTGTCGACATGCGGATCGGCGTCGACGTGACCTCCCTGACCCTCAAGAAGCAGGTCGACCAGATCATTTTGATCGCTGGCGACGCTGACTTCGTCCCTGCCGCGAAGATAGCTCGTAGGGAGGGAATCGACTTTGTGCTGGACCCGATGTGGCAGCAAATCCCGGCAGGCCTTCATGAGCATATTGATGGTTTACGAACGACGTGTCCCAAGCCCAAGCGGTTTACAGGCAAGGGCTGACCAATGGGCTGGCCGACGCCACACGAAAACCTCGGACAGGGCTGGCGACGTGGCTCATAGGTATCTGGCAGGTATCGAGTACTGCAGCTTCCCGACGGAAAGAACTGCGCTGCTGCTTACGCGCTGATCTTGATGGTACCGGTGGTCGGACTCGAACCGACAAGGGCTTGCACCCGGGGGATTTTGAATCCCCTGCGTCTACCAATTCCGCCACACCGGCAGCGGACGCAAATTATACGCAGCCGCCGGCTCAGGTCAATCGAAGACCTGACGCGGCGCGCTGAAAACGGTATCCTTCCCGCCCTGGCCGGACAGCGGATCGGCCGTTTCAGACGCAAAATCACGGACCGACCCCTCATGCAGCGCGCCGATTTCCACTACGAGCTTCCCGAGTCGCTGATCGCTCGCTATCCATCGCAGCAGCGCAGCGACTGCCGCCTGCTGTGCGTGGATGGCAACGGCGGCAAGCGCGAGCACCGCCGCTTTGCGGCGCTGCTCGACCTGCTGGCACCGGGCGATCTGCTGGTGTTCAACGACACCAGGGTGATTCCGGCGCGCCTGCACGGCCACAAGGCCAGCGGCGGCAAGGTGGAGATGCTGCTGGAGCGCCCGCTGGACGCGCATCGCGGCCTGGCCCATCTGCGCGCCAGCAAGTCGCCCGGGCCCGGCACCCAGCTGCTCTTCGAGGGCGGCATCAGGGCCGTGGTCGAGGGCCGCCGCGAGGCGCTGTTCGAGCTGCGCTTTGCCGGCGACACGCCGCTGATCGAGCTGCTCGAACGCCACGGCCACATGCCGCTGCCGCCCTACATCACCCGCGACGATGAGCTCTCCGACCGCGCGCGCTACCAGACGGTCTATGCGCGCCGCGACGGCGCCGTGGCCGCTCCCACCGCCGGCCTGCACTTCGACGAGGCGCTGCTCGAACAGCTGGCCGCCAAGGGCGTGGAAAGCGCCTTTGTCACCCTGCACGTAGGCGCCGGCACCTTCCAGCCGGTGCGCGCCGACGATATCCGCGAGCACGCCATGCACAGCGAGTGGATCGACGTTTCCGCGAGCGTCTGCCAGCAGGTGCGCGCCGCTCGGGCGCGGGGCAGTCGGGTGGTGGCCGTGGGCACCACCAGCGTACGCTGCCTGGAGTCGGCCTGTCTTTACAGCAGCGACGGCCAGATCGCGCCCTACCGCGGCGACACCGACATCTTCATCTACCCGGGCTATGAGTGGCGCCTCGTCGATGCCCTGATCACCAACTTCCACCTGCCGGAGTCGACCCTGCTGATGCTGGTGGCGTCGTTCGCCGGCTACGAGACGGTGATGGCCGCCTATGAGGATGCCATCGGCGAGGGCTACGCCTTCTTCAGCTATGGCGACGCCATGTACCTGACTCGAGCCCGTTGACATCGAGAGATCCATGCGTGACCAATGTTTCATGAGCTTCGAGCGCCTGGCCAACGATGGCCGGGCGCGTCGCGGACGCCTGACCTTCCCGCGCGGCACGGTGGAAACGCCGGCCTTCATGCCGGTAGGCACCTACGGCACCGTCAAGGGCATGACGCCCGAGTCGATCGCGGAGATCGGCGCCGAAATCATCCTGGGCAACACTTTCCATCTGTGGCTGCGCCCCGGCGTTGAAGTGATCGAGGCCCACGGCGACCTGCACCGCTTTGCCCAGTGGGACAGACCGATTCTCACCGACTCCGGCGGCTTCCAGGTGTTCTCGCTGGGCGCGATGCGCAAGATCACCGAGCGGGGCGTGCACTTCCGCTCGCCGGTTGACGGCGCCAAGGTGTTCATGGGTCCGGAGGAGTCCATGGCGGTGCAGCGCTCGCTGGGCGCCGACGTGGTGATGATATTTGACGAGTGCACGCCCTATCCGGCAGACGTCGACGTTGCCAGACGCTCCATGGAGATGTCGCTGCGCTGGGCCGAGCGCTCGCGCATCGCCCACGGCGACTCGCCCTCGGCGCTGTTTGGCATCATCCAGGGCAGCATGTATGCCGAGCTGCGCGAGGCCTCGCTCAAGGGGCTTGAGGCCATCGGCTTCGACGGCTACGCCATCGGCGGGCTGTCGGTGGGCGAGCCCAAGGAAGCGATGCTCGCGGTGCTCGACTACCTGCCCGAATGGATGCCGGCGGACAAGCCGCGCTACCTGATGGGCGTGGGCAAGCCCGAGGATCTGGTCGAGGGGGTGCGCCGCGGCGTCGACATGTTCGACTGCGTGATGCCGACCCGCAACGCCCGAAACGGCCACCTGTTCACCGCCGCCGGCACGGTCAAGATCCGCAACGCCAAGCATCGCCACGACACCGGGCCGCTGGAAGAGGGCTGCGACTGCTATACCTGCCGGCACTTTTCCCGCGCCTATCTGCACCATCTGGATCGCTGCGGCGAGATGCTTGGTGCGATACTCAACACCATCCATAATCTGCGCCACTACCAGCGGCTGATGGCCGGTTTGCGCGGTGCCATTGAAGCGGGTACATTGGCGAACTTCGTGGAAGGCTTCTATGCGCAGCGCAGTCTGCCGGTTCCTCCTGCACCCTTATGATGGCCCGTCGTTGCGCAAAAACGACCGGCCGGCGCCTCTAGCGTCACTTTTTCCCCCGTGCTTTCAGGAGACACTTGCACATGCTGGACTTCTTCATTTCCCCGGCCCTTGCCCAGGATGCCGGCGCCGCCGGCGGCGGCATCGCCCAGATCGTCATGCTGGTCGGCTTCGTGCTTATCTTCTATTTCCTGCTGTGGCGCCCCCAGTCCAAGCGCGCCAAGCAGCACAAGCAGCTGATCGCCGGCCTGGCCAAGGGCGACGAGATCGTCATCGGCGGCGGCATCCTGGGCCGTATCACCAAGATCAGCGACGACTCCGAGTTCCTGTCCATGGAAGTGGCCAATGGTACCGAGGTCAACGTGCAGAAAAACGCCGTGGCCGCCGTGCTGCCCAAG
>DATHXP010000349.1:0-7306 GCA_035459605.1 Halomonas sp.
GCAGCGCGACCCCCGCGAGGCTGCCGAAGAAGTGCGATACCTCGATCACGCCGAGAGGCACGATGGCGTTCAACCAGTCGACGCGCGATTCGATAGCGGGCGTCGCCCCCGAAACAAGCAGCAGCAGGCCGGAGATGAACACCAGCACGGCGAAGAGCGAGGGAGCCAAGGGCAGGCTCCAGGTCATCAAGTCGCGGCCCGGGCGACGCAGCATGCGTCCTGCAAGTAACAGCCCGGCCAGGGTAAGCGGCAGGAGATAATAGACAAGGCGATAGATGACCAGGGCCGCTAGCGTGCTGGCTTTGGCCTCGTGAGGCACGGCAAGTAGGATAAGCGCGTCGAAGACCCCTACCCCACCGGGCACGTGACTAATGAGGCCGATAGTATTGGCGACAACGTAAAGCCCCAGAAAACCTAAAAGACCGAACCCGATGGAGTCCGGCAGCAGCGCGTAGAGCGCCAAGGCGGCGAAGGCATGGTCAATGAGGGACACAGTGATCTGACCTGCTGCAATAGGCAGCGGCGGCACCGTCAGGGTATGGCCGCGCCAGGTCAGCTTCCCGATCTTCAACGCGGCCAACGCCAACCACCCCGCGGGTATCAGGAGCAAAACACCGCCGAAAAGTGACCCAAACCAGCCGGGCAGGCCCACCGCCCCCACCAGACGCTGGCCTTCACCGATGGCGGCAATGCCCAGAATGGTCGACATGCCCAAGGTCGTGGTCCAGGCAACGAAGCCGATAATCTTGGCGATCTCCGCGGCGCTCAGGCCCCAGCCGCCATAGAGTTTGAAGCGCACAGCGCCCCCGCTGAGCACGCTAAAGCCCACGTTGTGCGCCAGCGCGTAGGATATGAAAGAGGCCAGGGCGATGCGGCGATACGCAAAGGGGCGATCGATCCAGCGTAGCGCCAGCCGATCGTAGCCGGTGAGACCGATATAGCTACCCGCCGTAGCGACAGCGGCAAGCAGGATAAGCCCCGGCGGCGTGGCGGCGATCTGGCTCAGAATGCTGCGCAAATCGAGATGGGTCAGTTCGCGATGAATGAACCAGAGCGCCAGCCCAAACAGGCCAATACCGATCAGCATCGGCCAGACGGCTCGCCATTTTCGGCCAGGATCGGTCCAGGACGCGGCTAGCTTTATCAACCCCTTGATTGACATGGCTTTTTTACTCTGCCGTCGAGTGGGATGCGATTATAACTATAGTTGCGCTGATCCCGCCTTATTTATCAATACTCGAAGCAACTTTCTCCTGATGTTTTTATCACCACCGGGAGCTGTTATCGACCGTCAGAGCAGCCGTGGCCGTGGAAGAGACGCAGGCCGTGTGCCAGCATAGGGGCCTTGGCTCCAGCGGAAATCTCTCATCATGGACGACGTCGCCAGCCAGTTCCTCACTGCCAACGAGTCCGCCATCCGCCTGGGCGTGGCGCTGCTGCTAGGCACCCTGGTCGGCATCGAGCGCGGCTGGGCGGCCCGCGAGCAGCAGCCTGGAGAGCGCATCGCCGGGATCCGCACCCATGCTCTGGTGGGGCTGCTCGGTGGGATCGCCGCCCTGCTCTCCAGAACGGTGAGCGCCTGGGCCTTCCCGCTGATTTTTCTGGCAGTGGCCGGCATCGCCCTGGTGGCCTGGCGGGCCCGACTCAGCGACCACCGGGACTTCAGCATCACCGGCCTGATCGGCCTGCTGCTGACCTTCTGCTTTGGCGCCGTGGCGGTCGAGGTGGATGCGGCGCTGGCCACCGCCTGCGCGGTGGCCACGACGCTGATTCTCGACAACAAGCGCGAGATTCACGGGCTGCTCAACAAGCTGCAGGCCCACGAGCTGGATGCCGGCCTCAAGCTGCTGGTGATCAGCGCGGTGATGCTGCCGCTGCTGCCAAACCGCCCCATGGGGCCCGGCAACGCGCTCAACCCCTACGAAATCTGGTGGATGGTGGTGCTGATCGCTTCGGTCTCCTTCGTCGGCTACTTCGCCATCCGCGCGGGCGGCACCGAGAAAGGCATCCTCTTTACCGGCCTGTTCGCCGGGCTCAGTTCGTCTACCGCCCTGACCCTGCACTTCGCCCGCCAGTCGCGGCTGGCGCCGGCGCTGTCGTCGATGCTGGCGGCCGGCATCCTGATCGCCTGCGGCACGATGTTCCCGCGCATTCTGCTCTACGCCGCGGTGATCAGCCCGGGTCTGCTGCCGACACTGGCGCTGCCGATCATGCTGATGAGCCTCTCTCTTTACCTGCCGGCCCTGTGGCTGTGGCGAAGCCACCGCCGCGACGGTGCCGTACAGAGCCCGGCGCTGGCCCAGAACCCGCTGGATTTGCGCATGGCGCTGTCATTTGGCGCACTGCTGGCGGTGATCATGCTGCTGGGTGAGTGGCTCGGCGACGCGCTGGGCGATACCGGCATCTACCTGCTGGCGACCACCTCCGGCATCGCCGACGTGGACGCCATTACCCTGTCGCTGACCCGCATGTCGCTGGATAGCATCGCCCCGGCCACCGCGGTGATCGGTGTCATCCTCGCTGCGGCCACCAACAATCTGATCAAGGCGGGGCTGGCCGGCATCTTCGGCACGCGGCAAACCGCCTGGCGGGTGGGCATGCCGATGCTCGCCTCGCTGGCTACCGGCCTGGCCGCAGTCTGGCTGGTGTGAGCCACCCTTCCTCAGCGCCTTTACGCCGCCTCCAGCCCAAACAGGGCGCGGGCGCGCGCCGTGGACTGAGCCGCGATGGTGGCCGGCGCCTCGCCGCGCAGCTCGGCCACGGCCTGGCACACCTGGGCAACGCGCGCCGGCTCGTTGCGCTCGCCCTGATGGCCGGACAGCGGCATGTCGGGGCTGTCGGTTTCCAGCACGAAGCCGTCCTCGGGCAGTGAAATAACGGCGCGATGCAGCCGCCTGGCGCGAGGATAGGTGAGCGCCCCGCCCAGCCCCAGCGCGAAACCGAGATCGATGAAGGCGCGCGCCTGCTCGGGCGAGCCGGCGAAGGCGTGAATCAGCCCGCCGGCGGGAAGATCCAGCTGGCGCAGCCGCTTGGCCACCTCGTCGTTGGCGCGCACGCAGTGCACCACGATGGGAAGGCCGCGCCGCTTGGCCAGCTGCAGCTGGGCCTCGAACAGCGCCCACTGGGCGTCTAGCGTGTCGCCAAAGCGGGCATCGATGCCGCACTCGCCGATGGCCACCGCGCCCGGATGCGCGTCCAGGCTGGCCTCCAGGGCGTCGATATCGCCATCGCCGTGGGCCTCCATGAAATAGGGATGCAGCCCCAGGCAGACGCTGACGTCGGCGCGCTCGCCCAGCGCCAGCACGTCTGGCCAGCGCGCGCGGGTGGTGCCGGGCACCACGAAGTGCCCCACCCCCGCCGCCCGGGCACGCGCGATCACCACCTCGCGGTCTGCGTCGAAGTCGGGGAAATCGAGATGGCAGTGGGCATCGATGAGCATCGGCGACACCTCTTATGGCATATATGGCAGGCTTCGAGTCGCGGCTTTGCCGGCGACTGCTCTAGGCGAGGGCGCGGTGAATCCCTCCCTGGACGCTACCGATGCCATCCATGGCATCGAACCCTCGCACCGAGCAGTCCCCGGCGCCGCTTGGGATGGCATCACTTCGCGCGGCGCCTAGTGCTCCCGCGTATGGTGGAACTCCACGTCGGGCCAGCGCTCCTGGGTCATCTGCAGATTGACCCGGGTCGGGGCGATATAGGTCAGGTGCCCGCCGCCATCGATGGCCAGGTTGGCGCTGGCCCTGCGCCGAAAGCCCTCAAGCATCCTGGCGTCATCGCAGGTCACCCAGCGCGCCGTCTGCACGTTCACGCTCTCGTAAATACAGTCGACCTTGTACTCCTCCTTGAGGCGGTGGGCGACCACGTCGAACTGCAGCGTCCCGACGGCGCCGAGGATCAGATCGTTGCTCTCCAGCGGCATGAACACCTGGGTCGCGCCCTCCTCGGAGAGCTGCTGCAGGCCCTTGTGCAGCGCCTTCATCTTCAGCGGATCCTTCAGCCGCACGCGCTTGAACAGCTCCGGGGCGAAGTGGGGAATGCCGGTGAAGCGCATCTCCTCGCCCTGGGTGAAGGTATCGCCGATCTGGATCGTGCCGTGGTTATGCAGGCCGATGATGTCGCCGGGCCAGGCCTCTTCCACGTGCGCGCGATCGGAGGCCATGAAGGTCAGGGCGTCGGCCACCTTGATGTCCTTGCCGATGCGCACATGGCGCATCCGCATGTTCTTTTCGTACTTGCCCGAGCAGACGCGCAAAAAGGCGATCCGGTCGCGGTGCCTGGGGTCCATGTTGGCCTGAATCTTGAACACGAAGCCGGTGAAGCGCTCGTCGTCGGCCTGCACGGTGCGGGTATCGGTGTCGCGCGGCTGGGGCGGCGGCGCGTATTCGACGAAGCCGTCGAGCATCTCGCGCACGCCAAAGTTGCCCATGGCGGTGCCGAAATACACCGGCGACAGCTCGCCGCGCAGGTACGCCTCGTGATCGAACGCGTGGGAGGCGCCGCGCACCAGCTCGACTTCCATGCGCAGCTCTTCGGCCAGCTCCTCGCCCAGCACCGCATCGGCCTCGGGGTTGTCGAGCCCCTCGATGCGCCTGTCGTCGGGAATGCGGCTGCCCTGGCCCTGGGTGTAGAGATGGATGACGTCGTTGTAGAGGTGATAGACCCCCTTGAAACGACGCCCCATGCCGATGGGCCAGGTCATCGGCGCGCACTGAATGTTGAGCACCGTCTCGATCTCGTCCATCACCTCGATGGGGTCGCGGGTATCGCGATCCATCTTGTTGATGAAGGTCAGGATAGGCGTGGTGCGCAGCCGACACACCTCCATCAGCTTGACGGTGCGCTCCTCGACGCCCTTGGCGGCGTCGATCATCATCAGCGCCGAATCCACCGCGGTGAGGGTGCGGTAGGTGTCTTCGGAGAAGTCCTCGTGTCCCGGGGTATCCAGCAGGTTGACGATGCGCCCGCGGTAGGGGAACTGCATCACCGAGGTGGTCACCGAGATGCCGCGCTCCTGCTCCATCTTCATCCAGTCGGAGGTGGCGTGGCGGTCGTCGCGCTTGCTCTTGACCGAACCCGCCAGCTGGATGGCGTTGCCGAACAGCAGCATCTTTTCGGTAATGGTGGTCTTGCCCGCGTCGGGGTGCGAAATGATGGCGAAGGTGCGCCGCAGCCCGCTCTCGTGGGCGATGGTCGAATGGGACATGGGGTCTCGCGCTGGTCTGGTCTCACCCGTGAGCGCATCGAGGCGCTGCGGGCGGCAATGGATGCTGAGTGGCCAAGATTGTACCGGGAGAACGGGATAGGCGCCACGCTCGACCGCCAGCGAGGCATCGCGCGCGCCGGTCCGCTGTATGGCTCTGCCGCACTCTTTACTGGATTCTCAGGCATCGCCGTGCGGTATCATGGGGTCACTTAGCCTGCGGAGCCGCCATGCCTGTTTCCCCTTCGTCCGCCCTGCCGCTGTCGACGCCCAACCGCAACCTGGTGCGGCTGACGATTGTGCGCGGCATCAGCTGGACCGGCTTTCTGGCCGGGCTGATCATTGGCGTCGAGGGCTTGGGATTTAATCTTGCAGTCCCGGCGGTGATCGGCGTCATCCTGCTCATGGGTTTGATCAACCTGGCCACCTGGTGGCGACTCGGCAGGCCTCGCGACGTCACCCACCGGGAGTACCTGGCGCACCTGCTGATCGATGTGGCCGGCCTGACCCTGCTGTTTTACTTTACCGGCGGCTCAACCAACCCTTTCATCAACTACTTTCTGATTCCCGTGACCGTTGCCGCAGCCACGCTGCCCTGGCGTCACGCCTGGACCATCGCCGGCGCCTCGCTGCTCGCTTACAGCGTGCTGATGTTCACCTACCATCCGGTGCCGCAGCTGGCCATGCCTCACAGGGGGAGCAGTCTGAACCTGCACACCCTGGGGATGTGGCTCAACTTTGCCCTCTCGGCCGGGCTGGTGACGTTTTTCGTCTACAAGATGGCGCTGGCGCTGCGCGTCAAGGATCAGACGCTGTCGCGCACTCGAGAAGCGGCGCTGCGCAGCGAGCAGGTGCTGGCGGTCGCCACCCAGGCGGCCGGCACCGCTCACGAGCTGGGCACGCCGCTGTCGACCATGGCGGTGCTGCTGGCGGAGATGCGCGAAGAAGCCGACGACGGCTCGCCGCTGGCGCGGGACATCGAGCTGCTGCGCCAGCAGGTGGATACCTGCAAATCGCGCCTGCAGCACCTGGTGGACAGCGCCGATCGCAGGCGCCTGGCCACGGCCGAGGTTCAGGATGCCCAGCGATGGCTGGGCGCCGTGGTGCAGCGCTGGCTGGTGCTGCGCCCCGATGTCAGCCACCGGATGGAGACTACCGGACTGCGCTCCCCCCCTTTGATCAGGGTGGATAACACCCTCGACCAGGCGCTGACCAATCTGCTCAACAACGCCGCCGACGCCAACCCAAACGATATTCGTATTCAGCTGGACTGGAACGCTGAAGAGGTGGTGATCGACATTCGCGACCACGGCCCCGGGGTTCCGCTTTCCATCGCCGACCAGCTGGGCGAAACCTTTGTTTCCACCAAGGGCAAGGGCATGGGCATCGGGCTGTTTCTGACCCACGCCACCATCAACCGGCTCGGCGGAGCCGTCAGACTGTATAATCACCCGGAAGGCGGCACGCTCACGGAAGTGATACTGCCGCGCCAAAATCCAGGCCGCTAACGGGATGTTATCTGGGGGAGCGTCATGCAAGAGGATAAACAAGCAACCGGGCAGCGCCTGCTGGTCATCGATGATGACGAAATGTTCTGTCACGTCATGCAGCGTGCCATGGGGCGCCGAGGGTTCGAGGTTCTGGTCGCACAGAGCGGCAGCGAAGCGCTGGCGCTGGCGCGACTTCATCAGCCGGAGCTGGCAACGCTGGACCTCAAGCTGGAGAACGAATCGGGGCTTAAGCTGCTGCCCGAGCTGCTGCAGCTGGCCCCCCGCTGTCGGATTGTCATTCTGACCGGCTACTCGAGCATTGCCACCGCCGTGGAGGCCATCAAGCTGGGCGCGGTCAACTACCTGTGCAAGCCCGCCGACGCCGACGAGGTGCTGAGCGCCTTCACTCGCGAGGCGGGCGATCCGGGAGCCGAGCTCGCCGACAATCCGCCGTCGATCAACCGTCTGACCTGGGAGCATATCCAGAAGGTGCTGCAGGAGAACGACGGCAATATTTCGGCCACCGCCCGGGCGCTCGGCATGCATCGCCGCACCCTGCAGCGCAAGCTGCAGAAACGCCCGGTGCGGCGCTGACGGTCAAATCTGAGCGTCG
>DATHXP010000350.1:0-3041 GCA_035459605.1 Halomonas sp.
CAGGTGTCGCTGACCTGCCGCGAGAGCCCGGACTCCGACAGCACCATGGGAACGTGGCGCCACTGATCGGCATGCGGCGTGCTCGGGTCGGCGGGAACCCACTCCTGTGGCTCGTGAGGAGCAATAAATACCAGCGGCGAGCGGGTCAGCGACTTGAAGGCCAGCCTGTCGGGCAGCCGGCGCGGCCGCGAGGTAATCGCCATGTCCTCGCTGCCGGCCAGCACGCGCGACACCGAGCGCGCCGGATCACCGGTATGCAGCTTGAGTTCGATGCCGGGGTAGCGCTTGCGAAAATCGCTGAGCAGCTCGTAGAGAAAGCTGTAGCTGGCGGTGACCGAGCAGTAGATGCTGATCTCGCCGGTCAGCGTGCTTGCCTCGCTCATCATCGACTGACGCAGCTGTTCCCACTGCTCCAGAGTGTCGCGCGCCCAGCGCTGGAAGTCATGCCCCTGCCGAGTCAGCAGCACCTGGCGGTTATCGCGTTCGAATAGCCGTACGCCGAGGCTTTCTTCCAGCTGCTGAATCGCACGCGACAGCGTCGAAGGGCTGACATGGCAGGCTTCGCTGGCGCGACCGAAGTGCAGCGTGTCGGCGAGCACCAGAAAGAATTTAAGCGGTCTGAGATCCATCGGTATCGTTTCGCTATGCGGGATGTATCGTTGCAAATATAGCGTTTTACGCAATGAGCTGGGTAGCGTAGGGTAAAATTCATAGCTCAAGGCACCTGGCCGCGGCTACTTCTTTACATCCTTAACTTGCTGTCATCTTCTGCTCAGGAGCTTTCATATGCGCGTTTATTACGATAAAGACTGCGATCTCTCCCTTATCCAGGCCAAGAAGGTGGTGATCGTTGGCTACGGTTCCCAGGGACACGCCCACGCCAACAACCTTAAGGAGTCCGGCGTCGACGTGACCGTCGCCCTGCGCAGCGGGTCTTCCTCTGCCGCCAAGGCCGAGGCCGCCGGTCTCAAGGTTGCCGGCGTCGAAGAGGCGTGCAAGAGCGCCGACGTGGTCATGATTCTGGCGCCGGACGAGAATCAGAAGGCGATCTACGAGCAGCAGGTCGAGCCGAATCTGGCCCAGGGCGCGACGCTGGCCTTCGCCCACGGCTTCAATATCCACTACAACCAGGTCGAGCCGCGCGCCGATCTGGACGTGATCATGGTGGCGCCCAAGGCGCCGGGCCACACCGTGCGCTCGGAGTTCGTCAAGGGCGGCGGCATCCCCGATCTGATCGCCATCCACCAGGACGCCTCCGGCGCGGCCAAGGAGCTGGCGCTCTCCTACGCCGCGGCCATCGGCGGCGGTCGCAGCGGTATCATCGAGACCACCTTCAAGGACGAGACCGAAACCGACCTGTTCGGCGAGCAGGCGGTGCTGTGCGGCGGCGCCGTCGAGCTGGTCAAGGCCGGCTTCGAGACGCTGACCGAGGCGGGCTACGCGCCGGAAATGGCCTACTTCGAGTGCCTGCACGAGCTCAAGCTGATCGTCGATCTGATGTACGAAGGCGGCATTGCCAACATGAACTACTCCATCTCCAACAACGCGGAGTATGGCGAGTACGTGACCGGCACCGAGGTTATCAACGAGCAGTCGCGCCAGGCCATGCGCAACGCGCTCAAGCGCATCCAGACCGGCGAGTACGCCAAGATGTTCATCAACGAGGGCAACAGCAACTACCCCTCGATGACGGCGCGTCGTCGCCTGAACGCCGAGCACCCGATCGAGCAGGTCGGCGAGAAGCTGCGCGCCATGATGCCGTGGATCGCTGCCAACCAGCTGGTCGACAAGTCAAAGAACTGAGTCGGCGCAGCGGTTTTGCTGCATGAGGAGGGCGCGGGCCGACCGCGCCCTCCTTTTGTCAAAGTTTGGCGTGGCTGAGTGCCGAGTAGATTTCTCTGCAGGCGTGTAGAATGGGCCTACATTAACGCTGCAGTGGATCTGATCGATGAGCCAGGATGCCAATCACAACGCTGACGATAGCCGCGACAACAAACCGGCGCCGCACGATGAAGACATAGCCACGGTCTTTCTGCGCGAGTCTGAAGTGATTGAAGAGGCGCTGGAGGATGGCAAGCCGGTGCGTCGCCGAGGCATCTACCTTCTGCCCAACCTGTTTACTACCTCCGCGCTGTTTTCGGGATTCTTCGCCGTGGTCGCCGCCATCAACGGGGAATTCACCAGCGCCTCCGTGGCCATCTTCATTGCCATGGTGCTGGACGGCCTTGATGGGCGAGTAGCGCGATTGACCAATACGCAAAGCGCTTTCGGCGCGGAGTACGACAGCTTGTCTGACATGCTGTCTTTCGGCGTAGCGCCGGGCATTGTTGCCTTCACCTGGATATTGCAGGACATCGGCAAGACCGGCTGGGTGGTGGCGTTTCTGTATGTGGCATGCGCGGCGCTGCGCCTGGCGCGCTTTAACGTGCAGATCGGCAGCGTCGACAAGAAATGGTTCATCGGTCTGCCTAGCCCATCGGCCGCAGCCGTGGTGGCGGCCAGCGTCTGGACCTTTCACAGCCTCGATGCCAACGCCTTTGGCTTCAAGCTGCTAATGCTGTTTGTGGTGGGCGCAGCCGGCGTGCTGATGGTCAGCAATATCCGCTACTACAGCTTCAAGGAGCTGGACCTCAAAGGGCCGGTGCCCTTCGTCGTGCTGCTGGCCATCGTGCTGGGCTTCGTGGTGATCTCTATCGAACCATCGGTCATGCTGCTGCTGCTGTTTGGCTCCTACGTGGTTTCCGGACCGGTGCTGGCGATACTGAGCAAGCTGCGCAAGTCTGCCAAGCCCGGAGCCAAGTGACCGGCGAGCATATCGCGAGTGTATGCAGCGCTGGCTCTGTGCGTCCGTTTGCGCCGCTTGATAAAGAAATTCCCCAAAGGCCTTGCACTGTTGGTAGCGACGTCTTAGAGTACGCATCCGCTGCCGGCAACGGGCATCGTTTCCGGCGGTCATGACCACTGGATGTTGTGGTCATTGGTAGTGGAAGTGCTTGTTCTAACGGGTGTTTTCTGAGGATTCGACAGCGTCACGCTTGACA
>DATHXP010000351.1:0-3432 GCA_035459605.1 Halomonas sp.
CCGATACTGATCGCCGGGGCGCCGCTCTCCTACTGGGCCGGCGAGCGGGGCGGCGCGCCCATGCGCTATACCGGCGGCATGACCGGTGGCAGCTGGATGACCTCGCTGCTGAGCGACCTGGGCGCCGGGCAGTTCGACGGCGCCTGGCTGGTGGAAAACTTCGAGCGGCTCAACCCCGCCAACACCTGGTGGAGCAAGCAGTACCGGCTGTACTCCCGGGTGGATACCGAGGTCGAGCGCTACCTGGACTTCGAACGCTGGTGGGGCGGCCACGTGGTGCTGGCCGGTGAAGAGATCCAGTACATCGTTGATAACCTCTTCGTCGGCAATCGGCTCTCCACCGCCCAGCTGGTGACCTCCGACGGTCGGCGTATCGACCTGCGCAACCTGCGCTCACCCGTGGTGGTGTTCTGCTCAAGGGGCGACGATATCACGCCGCCGCCCCAGGCGCTGGGCTGGATTCGTGACCTGTATGACGACCATCACGATATCATCGCCAATGACCAGACCATCGTATACTGCGTGCACGACACCACCGGCCATCTGGGCATCTTTGTGTCGGGCAGCGTGTCGCGCAAGGAGCACGCCGAGTTCACCGCCAACATGGACTTTATCGACGTGCTGCCGCCGGGGCTCTACGAGACCACGGTATCGCGCGCCGATGAGCGGCCCGACGGCGAACCGGTGGAGCGTGACTATCTGCTGGAGTTTCAGACCCGCAACTTTGCCGAGCTGAACCGGGAGATTCACCATCGCCCCGACGACGATCGTCGCTTTGCGACCCTGGCGCGGATCTCCGAGATCAACCTGGGCCTTTATCGGCAGTTCGTCAAGCCGGCCATTCAGGCCGTGGCAACGCCGGAGGCGGCGCACTGGATGCGCCGCATGCACCCCAACCGCATGGGCTATCGTCTGCTGTCCGACAGCAATCCGCTGATGACCTCGGTGCCGGTGCTCGCCGAGATGGTGCGCCAGGATCGCCATCCGGTCGGCAGTGACAATATCTTCCGCGCCCTGGAAGGGGTATTGTCGAGTCAGATCAGCCATGGGCTGGATGCCTTTCGCGAGCTGCGCGACCGCAGCACCGAGCGGCTGTTTCTGGATATCTACGGCCAGCCGCTGCTGCAGGCGCTGGTCGGTCTTGGCGGCGACGCCCATGTGCATCGCCGCAGCCCGGGCACCGAGCCGGAGCATCGCCGCTTCCTGGCGCGCCGGCGCGAGGAGGTTTCGCAAAGCCTGGCCGACGGCGGCGGCGAGACCGCCGTGATGCGCGCGGTTATCTACGTGCTGGGCGGCTCAGGCGCTACCGACGGGCGCAGCTTCACGCGCCTGCGGGCACTGCGCGCCGAGCTGGAGCCGGCAGCCGGGCTGGCCGAGTTCAAGCAGCTGGTGCGCGATCAGGCCGCGGCGCTCGGGCACGATCTCAAGGGGGCTCTGGCCGCCATTCCCGCCATGCTCGAGGGGCTTTCCGCTGACGGCATCGATGCCCACCTCGAAGAGATTGAGCAGGTGCTGGCCGCCAGCGGCGAGCTCAGCAAGCATGCGGGCGTGCGTCTGGAGCGCATCAAGAAGCTGTTTGCCCAGGCGCGCCCCGAAGCGCCGGCGCTGATCGAGGCCAAGCCCAAGCAGGCGGCGGCGGCTCAAGACAAGCCAGCTCAAGACAAGCCCGCTGAAGGCAAGCTCGCTGAAGGCAAGCCGGTTCGGGGCAAGTCCAGCGCCCCGGATAGCAAGGCGCCGCGCGCCACTCGGCAGCGCTCCGAGCGCAGCAGGCGCGGCTGATCGCAGCCGCTGGCCGCCTTGCTTCACTTATCCCCCGCTGCTTATACAGCGGGGGTTTTGCATAGCGCACCCATCCCGGTTGGGCCATCGTGGTGACTAGCGCGATAGCGGTGGCTGGGGTAGGGTAAGCGCGATTCCATCCACCGGAGCCGCCGCTAGCGGGGCCCGGCTGCCGAGGACCTGGCGTCGCTGCCGCACGCATCGTTCGGTGCACTCCTCGGCCTTCGTACTCAAAGAGTTGTGGAGCACTATGGGTAAGTCACTGGTCATCGTTGAGTCGCCGGCCAAGGCCAAGACGATCAACAAATATCTCGGCAAGGATTTCATCGTAAAGTCGAGCGTGGGGCATATTCGCGACCTGCCGACCAGCGGCTCGGGTAAGCGGGCCTCGGACCCCAAGGAGCGCGCCCGCCAGGCGGCGCTGACGCGCAAGATGTCTCCCGAGGAGAAAGCCAAGCACCGCAAGCGCAAGGCGCACAGTCAGCTGATTCGGCGCATGGGGATCGATCCCGACAACAACTGGGAAGCGCACTACGAGGTGCTGCCGGGCAAGGAAAAGGTCGTTGCCGAGCTCAAGAAGCTGGCCGACAAGGCCGATGCCATCTATCTCGCCACCGACCTGGACCGCGAAGGGGAGGCGATTGCCTGGCATCTTCGCGAGACCATCGGCGGCGACGATGGGCGCTATCGTCGCGTGGTGTTCAACGAGATCACCAAGAATGCGATTCAGGAAGCCTTCAAGGATCCGGGCCAGCTCAACATGCCCAGGGTCGAGGCCCAGCAGGCCAGGCGCTTTCTCGACCGCGTGGTCGGCTTCATGCTGTCGCCGCTGCTGTGGGCCAAGGTGGCTCGCGGGCTCTCCGCCGGTCGGGTGCAGTCGGTGGCGATGAAGCTGATCGTCGAGCGCGAGCGCGAGATTCGCGCCTTCGTGCCCGAGGAGTTCTGGGACGTGCACGCCGATCTGGCCGCCGACGGCGAAGCGCCGATCCGCTTCGAGCTGGTGCGTCAAGACGGCAAGGCGTTTCGCCCGACCTCCGAGGCCGAGACGCTGGAGCGCATTGCCGGGCTGCGCCAGGCCGCGCTGGTCATTACCGCCCGGGAAGACAAACCGACCCGCTCCCGGCCGAGCGCGCCGTTCATTACCTCGACGCTGCAGCAGGCGGCCAGCGGCCGGCTGGGTTTCTCGGTCAAGAAGACCATGGTGCTGGCGCAGCGGCTCTACGAGGCGGGCTACATCACCTACATGCGCACCGACTCCACCAACCTGTCGCGGGATGCGCTGGACAGTGTGCGCGGCTTCATCGATCAGGAGTTCGGTGAGCGCTATCTGCCGGAGTCACCCAATCGCTACAGCAGCAAGGAGGGCGCCCAGGAGGCCCACGAGGCGATTCGCCCGACGGAGGTCAGCCGTCGTGCCACCGACCTGGCCGGCATGGAGCGCGACGCCGAGCGGCTCTACGAGCTGATCTGGCGCCAGTTCGTGGCCTGTCAGATGCCGCCGGCCGAATATCTCTCGACCTCGCTGATCGTCGAGGTCGACGGCTATGAGCTCAGGGCCCGCGGCCGCGTGCTCAAATTTGACGGCTACACCCGGGTCATGAAGCCCATGGGGCGCAGGGAGGAGGACCAGGCGCTGCCGGATCTGACCAAGGG
>DATHXP010000352.1:0-13940 GCA_035459605.1 Halomonas sp.
GAAGGTGATGCCGCATCATGCCTTGTCAGCGCCCGGCTGTCTCGGGGCGCGAGGCTTGTCAGAGGTTTCAGAGCAGTTTATGTTTTTCAGGAATAATAAAAACGTTTTTTATATGAATGAAATCGATGCAGCATCGCGAAACTTTCACTGTGCGCCGCGGCCGGGAGTCGTCACAATGGCCTTATGACGCGCGGCGATGACTGCCATCGGCCTGGCGCAATGAATAGACGCGAAGCGCATCGCGCAGCAACGTGCAAAGAGAGGATCTGGCCAATGAGTGTGCATGAGCATCCGCTGGGGATCAGCTTTGAATTTTTTCCGCCCAACACCGAGGCTGGACGCGATAAGCTGGTGATGACCCGGGATGCCTTGGCCAGCCGCCAGCCGCGCTTCTTCTCGGTGACCTACGGCGCCGGCGGCTCGACCCAGAAGCGCACCCTGAGCACGGTGCGCGCCGTGCGCGACAGCGGCATCACCACCGCGCCGCACCTGTCGTGCATCGGCAGCGAGAAAGACCAGCTGCGCGAGGTGCTGACGCAGTATCGCGAGGACGGCATCGACAGCCTGGTGGCGCTGCGCGGCGACCTGCCTTCTGGCATGAGCGGCATCGGCGACCTGCGCTACGCCAACGAGCTGGTGGAGTTCATCCGCGCAGAGACCGGCGATCATTTCGAGATCGCCGTGGCGGCCTACCCGGAAGCGCATCCCCAGGCCGAGAGCTTCGAGCGCGACCTGCAGAATTTTGCGCGCAAGGTGAACGCCGGTGCCAATCTGGCGATCACCCAGTATTTCTTCAACGCCGACTGCTATTTCCATTTTGTCGAGCGGGCCCGGGCGCTGGGCGTCGAGGCGCCCATCGTGCCCGGCATCATGCCGATCACCAACTACGCCAAGCTGGCGCGCTTCTCCGATGCCTGCGGCGCCGAAATTCCGCGCTGGATTTGCAAGCAGCTTGAAGCCTACGGCGACGACAGCGCCTCCATTGCCGCCTTCGGTGAAGAAGTGGTTTCCACGCTGTGCCAGCGCCTGCTGGACGGCGGCGCGCCGGGGCTGCACTTCTATACCCTCAACCAGGCCGAGCCGACGCTGAAGGTGGTGGACAACATTACCGGCTGACTCACGCGCGCCGAATATCATCCAGGCCTGAACGCAAGGATCCCGCCAATCTATGGCGGGATCCTTGCGTTGCTGAGCGACGTGACGCCGTAAGTGAAAGCCTTAGCTGGAAGCGGCAGGCCTTGGCGCAGTCCTGGACTTGGCTTTTGGTGTCGGCCCGCCGCGGCCGCGCTGCATCAGCAGCATGGCGGCGCCGATGGCCAGGCCGGCGATGTCGCTGTAGACGCCGCCGTAGATCATGCACAGTGCGCCGATCAGCATCAGCGCCCGCTGCCACTGCCGCACCGGCCCGAAGAGCCAGCGCTGCACGGTGGCAGACAGCAGCACGATGCCCAGGGTGGCGGTCACGCCCACGCGCAGGATCTGCGGCCAGTCGCCTTCCATCAGCATGGCCGGGCTGTAGAAGAACATGAACGGCACGATAAAGGCCGCAAGGCCGATCTTGAACGACGCCACCGAGGTGCCCATGGCGTTGTCGCCCGAGATGCCCGCCGCCGCGTAGGATGCCAGCGCCACCGGCGGTGTGATCGCCGAGACCACGGCGAAGTAGAACACGAAGAAGTGCGCGATCAGCGGCTGGATGCCGATATCGATCAGCCCCGGTGCGACCACCGAGGCGGCTACGGCGTAGGCCGCGGTGGTCGGCATGCCCATGCCCAGCAGGATGGAGATCAGCATGGCGAAGAACAGCGCCAGCAGCTGGCTGAAGCCGGCCAGGCCCAGCAGCAGCGAGGAGAAGCGCGAGCCGACGCCGGTCAGCGCAATCACGCCGACGATCAGGCCGGCGCAGGCGCACACGGCGATGATCTGGATCGACATGGTGCCGGCCAGCTGCAGCGCCCTGAGGATGGCGGCGGGGCCCATGCGGTTGGGCGACAGCCAGCTCACTACGGCAGCCGATGCCGTTGCCAAGGTGCCGGCGCGAATCACCGAGTAGCCCATGAACAGCGCCACGATCAGGATGAGGATCGGGGCAAACAGGTAGACCTGCTTGACCAGCTTCGAAAACAGCGGGATCTCCTCCCTGCGCATGCCGCGCATGCCCTTGCGGGCCGCCTCGAAGTCGACCATGAAGTAGATGGAGGCGAAGTAGAGAATCGACGGAATGATGGCGGCGATGGCGATTTCGGTGTACGGAATCCCGGTCACCTCGGCCATGATGAAGGCGCCGGCGCCCATGATCGGCGGCATGATCTGCCCGCCGGTGGAGGCGGCGGCCTCGATGGCGCCGGCGCTGCGCCCCGAGTAGCCGACCTTCTTCATCAGCGGAATGGTCAGCGAGCCGGTGGAGACTACGTTGCCGGCGCTGGTGCCGTTGATCATGCCCATCAGCCCCGAGGCGAAGATCGACACCTTGGCCGGCCCGCCGCGGGCGCGCCCGGCGGCGGCAAAAGCGAAGTTGACGAAGTAGTCGCCGACCTTGGAGGCCTGCAGGAAGGCGGCAAAGATGATGAACAGGATGATGTAGGTCGAGGAGACCGCGGTGGTCGGGCCGAGCACTCCGGCATCGGTATACACTTGGCTGAAGAAGCGCCCCAGCGACAGGCCGGGATAGCCCAGAAAGCCGGGCAGCCAGGGGCCGATGAACACATAGGCGAGGAAAATCGCCGAGATGACCACCAGCGCCATGCCCGCCACCCGGCGGGTCAGCTCGAGGATCAGCGCGGAGCCGGCGATGGCGGCCCAGGAGATCCCCATGGGCGCAAAGGGCGTGCCGGTAGCGGCGCGCAGCGGGCTGTTATACATCACCAGCAGGTAGCCGGTGCTGGCCAGCGCGCAGACCATCAACACCAGGTCCGCCGGCGACAGGCGATGACGATACTGGCGGTAGCACCAGGAGAGCACGATGGCGATGCCGGTGGCGATCAGCAGCGGCGCGCCGAAATGCCAGTTTTCGATGGCCGGCTCGATGCGCATGGCGCCGGCGTTCATGCTGCGCTGCATCAGTATGACCTGAATCAGCGCGTAGCCCGCAGGAATCAGCAGCGCATAGCTGAAGGCGCTGAGCCAGGCCGGTGAGGCGCGCCTGCCTTCGCCTGCAAACTTGCTGCCAGCATAGCTGGCGTAGCCGAGAATCAAGGCGCCGCAGATATGAACAATGCGAAACGACCAGGTTTCCAGCGGATAGATATTGAGCGAAATAAGGTGAAAGCTTGAGTAGGCCACGGCCAGAGTGGCGACCAGCCACCACTGCCAGCCTTCAAACAGGCGGCGGTTGGACTCGATGGCGTCTTCGTCGACCCCTTCGGCGAGGATGGCCTCGATGGGCTCATCTTCTATCGCATCATGACGGGAATCGGACTGCTGGGACATGGGGGTTACCTTCCGAGAAGCGCAAAGTCAATCGGATCACCGTGCGGCGTAGGACCATCGCAGCTGATTTTATGACTCGGAGCTGATCCGGCAACAGGTCTGCGAGGGGGCGCTGTAAACCCGTCCCTGGGCGCTTCCTACGCCATCCATGGCGTAGAACCCCCTCTTCGACCTGTTCCCGGCGCTCCTCGTCGCGTCTAACTGCAATTGCCCTACCGTGCGGCGAGCGCCGCACGGTGAGTGCTGAGATGAACCTAGTCGAGTTTCAGCTCGGTCGGGATCTCGTAGCCGTTTTCCTCATACCAGCGCACGGCGCCGGGATGGAAGGGCAGCACGCTGTTGTGCACGATGTTTTCCGGGATGGTGGTCTCGGCAGAGCGGTGCACGTTACGCATCTTGTCGTTGTTCTCCATGGTGACCTTGGTCACCTCATAGATAAAGTCTTCGGGCAGGTCGCAGCCGGCGATGGCGAAGTTCCACATGGAGACGACGCGCGAATCTTCGTCCAGCGTGCTGTAGGTGCTGGCGGGCATCTGGAAGGCAGCGACCGGGAAGGCCTCGAGAACCTGGGCCTGCTCCTCCTCGGTGAACTCGATGATATTCACGTCGGTCTGCACTTCGAGCTGGCTGACGGCGGGAATCGGAATGCCGGCGGCGAAAGCGATCACGTCCAGCAGGCCGTCCTGCAGCTGACCGCCGAGGTCGGTCCAGCCGCCGTTGCGGCGCTGGAAGTCGACGCCCAGCTCCTCCAGAATCGCCGGGAAGTAGGTGTCGGAGGTGGAGGCGGCCGGGCCGAAGCCGATGCGGGCGCCGTCGGGAATCTCGGAGATCGAGGTGATGCCGCTGGAGGAGAGCGCGGTGATGGAGAACGGCGTCTCGTACATCGGGAACAGCGCGCAGACGTTATCCATCTTGAAGCCGGGGGCCAGCGGGCTCTTGCCGGCCACGGCATCCGCCGCCGGGCCCATGGTGGTCAGGCCGAAGGCCACGTCGCCGCCGTGCACCAGCGCCAGGTTCTGGGTCGGACCGCCGGTGACTTCGCCGCCGCCGGACAGACCCAGCTCGTCGGCAACCAGGTTGGCCCAGCCCGAGCCGTAGACGAAATAGGTGCCGCCTTGGCTTGCGGTGCCGACAGTGAAGTTTTCCGGCCACTCGCTGCGGTCGGCCTGGGCTGCTGCGGCGACCAGCATGGAGCCGGCCAGCGTGGCGGTCAAAAGACGCTTGGATATCATGTTAACTCTCCGGTGGTGTCTTCGTTGTGCGTATCCGGGAACGAGTGCGCTGAATCGCATCGCACTCGGCGGTAGTGAAATGCAAGTTGCATACCGCATAGAGAGTTATGTTTATATTTCAAATGAATACATTCGTCTTGCTGGACGAAGGTCTAAGGCGATCAGGCCGGCTAGTGCGGTTTTCCGCACGCTTGCCGGCTCGGGCGTGCGGAAAATGGCACGCTCTATTTTTGCTCTTCGCTCTTCATGACTTTCCCGGGTCGATGATCCTCACGGTCTGCAGCTCGTCGCCGGGCTGCTCGGCGCGCTGGCGATTGACCCGGGTTTCGAGCTCGCTGGCCGTGTCGTCCTGGGTGGCCTGCTGGTCAAAAAAGCCGCAGCTGACGCACTCCTGATAGCGCACGCCGCTCTGCTCCCAGGCGCGGATGCGGTCCATTTCGGCGCAGCGCGGGCAAACGGCGCCGGCGATGAAGCGTTTGGGGCTGTTCATGGGGTCTCCCTGCAGTAGCGCCACCGGGCAAGGCCCGGCGGTCATGAAAGGTCCTGGTCGCGCAGTGACGGCTCAGGCGGCGCGAATGCCGCTGTGCCGCAGCAGCGGCTCGACGCTGGGCGCGCGGCCGCGGAAGGCGTGGAACAGCTCGCCCGCATCGCGCAGTCCGCCCTGCTCCAGTATCTCGCGACGAAAGCGCTGGCCGGTGGCGGCGTCAAAGATGCCGGCCTCCTCGAAGGCGCTCCAGGCGTCCGCGGAGAGCACTTCGGCCCACTTGTAACTGTAGTAGCCCGCCGCATAGCCGCCGGCGAAGATATGGCTGAAGCCGTTCTGGAAGCGGTTGAGCTCGGATCTGGGCACCACCGAGACGGCGTCGCGCACCGCGTCGAGCAGGGCCTGGATGCCCGCCGCATCGGGGGGGCTTTCGGCCAGGTGCAGGCGGAAGTCGAACAGCGAGAACTCCAGCTGGCGCACCATGGCCATGGCCGACTGGAAGTTCCTGGCCGCCAGCAGCTTGTCGAACAGCGCGTCGGGCAGCGGGGCGCCGTCGTCGACGTGGCCGGCGATCAGGTCGATTCCTTCGCGCTCCCAGCAGTAGTTCTCCATAAACTGGCTGGGCAGCTCCACGGCATCCCAGGCCACGCCGTTGATGCCGGAAATGTCGGCGATGGTCTGGCGGGTCAGCATATGGTGCAGCCCGTGGCCGAACTCGTGGAACAGGGTGGTGACCTCGTCGTGGGTCAGCAGCGCCGGCTGATCGCCCACCGGGCGCGTGAAGTTGCAGGTCAGGTAGGCCACCGGCAGCTGCAGCGCGTCGCCGTCCAGGCGGCGCACGCGGCACTCGTCCATCCAGGCGCCGCCGCGCTTGCCTTCCCGGGCGTAGAGGTCGAGGTAGAAGCCGGCAATCGGCTGACCCTGTTCAAGGAGCCGATAGAAGCGCACGTCCTGATGGTAGCGCGGCACGCTCGCGTCCTCCTCGACGCTCAGGCCGTAGAGCCGCTCGACCACCTTGAACAGGCCGGCGACCACGGTGGGCGCGGGGAAGTAGGGGCGCAGCTGCTCCTGGGAGATGGCGTAGCGGGCCTCGCGCAGCTTCTCGCTGGCGTAGCCGACGTCCCAGGGCTCCAGCGCCGCAATGCCAAGCTCGCTTTTGGCAAAGGCGCTGAGTTCGCTGAACTCCTGGCGGGCCTGGGGCACGGCGCGCTCGGCAAGGTCGTCGAGAAAACCGATGACCTGCTGCGGTGAGTCGGCCATCTTGGTGGCCAGCGAGTAGTCGGCGTAGCTGGCAAACCCCAGCAGGCCGGCCAGCTCGGCGCGCAGCGCCAGGATCTCCTCCATCAGCGGCGCGTTGTCGAAGCGTCCGGCATCGGGACCCGCGTCCGAGGCCCGGGTGATGAAGGCGGTGTAGACCTCGCGGCGCAGCGCGCGGTCGTTGGCGTGGGTGACCACCGGCAGGAAGCTGGGAAAATCCAGGGTGATGCGATAGCCCGGCTGCCCCTTGGCCTCGGCGTTGGCGGCCAACGTGGCCAGGGCGCTGTCGGGCAGACCGGCCAGGCGGCTGGCGTCGGCCAGGTCCAGATGCCAGCTCTGGGTGGCGTCCATCAGCTGGTTAGAGAAGGTGTTGGCCAGGCTCGACAGCCGTGCCTTTATCTCGCCGTAGCGCTGCTTGCGCTCGGGCGGCAGGTCGACCCCGGCCAGGTGGAAGTCGCGCAGGGTGTTGTTCACGCT
This sequence comes from Halomonas sp., assembly GCA_035459605.1. Lineage (GTDB taxonomy): Bacteria > Pseudomonadota > Gammaproteobacteria > Pseudomonadales > Halomonadaceae > Halomonas. The sequence continues at coordinate 6,880 of DATHXP010000352.1, forward strand.
GCGCCGTTGGGCCTCGTCCAGCTCGGCCCAGGCGGGACCCTCCTTGAGCGCCCGCCAGGCGTGGAACAGCCCTTCATGCTGGCTGAGCCAGGTGCTGTAGTCGGATAGCATCGGCAGGCACTGCTCGTAGGCCTTGCGCAGGGCGGGGTTGTTCATGGTGCCGTTGAGGTGCGAAACCGGCGACCAGGCGCGCGCCAGCCGGTCGTTGAGGGCTTCCAGCGGTGCCGCCAGCGTGTCCCACCGCGGCGCTTCGCTGGCCGCCCGGTCAACCAGCGCCTGGGTGGCGCGGCGGCTCTCGGCAAGCAGCGTCTCGATGGCCGGCACCACATGCTCGGGCCGGATCTCGTTGAACGGAGGAAGCGAATGGGCGTCGAGCAGGGGGTTGGTAGACATGCAGACCTCAGGGTTGTCGAAGCTGGTTTCAGAACCAATAACCAGCCGGTGAATGCTATGGGTGCTAGATGCGGGCGACCGCGGCGGGTTTCAATGTGCTAGGCTGCCTCGCCTTGCATGAATGACGCGGAGTCGTGGTAATGAATGAGACGCTGGAACGCTGGAGCAGTCGCCGTGCCTTCATTCTGGCGGTGACCGGCGCCGCCGTGGGCCTGGGCAATATCTGGCGCTTTCCCTACATCACCGGTGAAAACGGCGGCGCGGTCTTTCTGCTGCTGTACGTGGCTTTCGTGCTGCTGCTGGGCATTCCGGTGATGATGGCCGAAATCCTGATCGGTCGTGCCGGTCGTCGCAGCCCCATGGCGTCGCTTGGCTATCTGGCCGGCGAGGCGGGGAGCAGCACCCGGTGGCGCTGGCTTGGCCTGTTTGGTGCCTTTACCGTGTTTTGTATCCTGTCGTTCTACTCGGTGGTGTCGGGCTGGTCGATCGAGTTTCTGGTGTCATCGATCAACGGCGACTTCGTCGGCAAGAGCGCTGCGCAAGTGGGCGCCGGCTTCGATGCCTTTCTGGCCAACCCCAAACTGATGACCTTCAACCACACGCTGTTTCTTATCATGACCATGGGCGTGGTGGCGTCCGGGGTGTCCAAGGGGCTGGAAAGGCTCAACAATCTGCTGATGCCGCTGCTCTACCTGCTGCTGCTGGTGCTGGCCGGTCACGCCGCCACCACCAGCGGCTTCAGCCCGGCGCTGAGCTGGCTGTTCATGCCGGACTTCTCGGCGGTGACGCCCCTGGTGCTGGTGCAGGCCATGGGGCATGCGTTCTTTACCCTGGCGGTGGGTGCCTGCGCGCTGATGGCCTACGGGGCCTACATGCCCGAAGGCCAGAGCCTGCCCCGGGCCGCGGCGGCGGTGGCGGCGCTGGACATCAGCGTGGCGCTGCTGGCGGGCATTGCCATCTTCTCGGTAGTGTTTGCCCAGGGCATGGACCCCGGCGAAGGGCCGGGGCTGATGTTCGTGACTCTGCCGGTGGCGCTTTCCAATCTGCCGTTTGGCGCGCTGTGGCTGTCGCTGTTTTTCTTGCTGCTGCTGCTGGCGACCTGGACCTCGTCGATCAATCTGGCCGAGCCGATGGTTGCCACCCTGCAGGGCTGGGGGCTCAGGCGCGGTCAGGCGGCGGCCATCATCGGGCTGGGCGTATGGCTGGCGGGACTTGCCTGCGTGCTGTCGTTTTCGACCATCAAGGACGTCGAGATCCTGTTTGGCATGAACGTCTTTGCGCTGTTCAGCACCATACCGCCGGAGATTTTTCTGCCGGTGGGCGGTCTGCTGATTGCGGTCTTTGCCGCCTGGGTGATGCCGGCGGCGATGGCGCATCAGGCGCTGGGCGGCGGCAGCGCGGGCTTTCGGCTGTGGCGCCTGGTGCTGCGCTGGGTGTCGATTCCGCTGACGCTGATAGTATTGGCATCGGGGCTTTTCTGAACGGCTGACGGCGAGTCGGCGGTTTTCACCCGTGTCCAAGGTTACAGCAGGAGGTAAATCATGAGCGCAAGCCACCACGTCAGGCCCTGGCGGGGCGCCAGTCCGCAGTGTGGCGCACGGGTCTATATCGATCCGCAGTCCATGGTGCTGGGCGATGTGGTGCTGGACGACGACTGCTCGGTATGGCCGATGGCGGTCATCCGCGGCGACATGCACCGTATACGCATCGGGCAGCGGGTCAGCGTGCAGGACGGCAGCGTGCTGCATATCACCCATGCCAGCGACTTCAATCCCGACGGCTATCCGCTGACCATCGGCGACGACGTGACCATCGGCCATCGGGCGGTCCTGCACGGCTGCACCCTGGGCAGCCGCATTCTGGTAGGCATGGGCGCCATGGTAATGGACGGCGCGCGGGTCGACGACGAGGTCATCATCGCGGCGGGCGCGGTGGTCACGCCGGGCAAGCACCTGGAGAGCGGTCATGTATACGCCGGCAGTCCGGCGCGTCCGCTGCGCCCACTCAGGGATTCCGAGCGCGCCTTCTTCACCTACACGGCGGGCAACTATGTGAAACTGAAAGATGAGTATCTGGCGGCCAGCGCCGGCTAGAATTCTGGCAGCGCTTTTAACTGATTGATACGGCTGGCAGCTCTGAGCGATAATATGGGTTTTTATCCAGTGCTTGGAGTCCAGGTGGCCAACTTTCGTACCCATATGACCGTTGCGCTGGGGGCCGGCGCGCTGCTGGGCGTCGGAGGGTGGCAGGCGGGGCTGTGGAGCCTGGCGCAGGCCGCGCCGATCGCAGCGCTGGTCGGCTTTGGCGGCATCCTGCCGGACGTCGACTCCGATCATTCGCGCGCCGTGCGCCTGGTGTTCAATATCTCGGCGCTGCTGGCCGTCGTGGCCGGCGTTTTCATATTGCAGTCCAGGCTCGAGATCGGCAGTCTGCTGGTGGCCTGCGGCGGGCTCTATATCGGGGTGCGCTATGCGCTCAGCGCCGTTTTCAAGCGCTTCTCGGTGCACCGTGGTATCTGGCATTCGCTGCTGGCCACGGGGCTATGCGGGCTGGCAGTCGCGGCGGTCAGCTACCGCTATCTGAAGGTGGCGGCATGGCTGGCCTGGACCCATGCGGGCGCGCTGACGCTCGGCTGCCTCATCCATCTGCTGCTAGATGAGCTGTACAGCGTCGATCTTGGGGGCGCGCGCATCAAGCGCTCGTTCGGCAGCGCTTTCAAGCTGTTCGACTATGCGCGACCGCTCAACTCGCTGCTGATGGCGCTGCTGGCTGCCGGACTGCTGCCCTGGCTGCCGCCCTGGCAGGGGCTTGTCGAGCTGTGGCGTCACGGCTCGGCGCTGTGGCGATAGTCCTCGGCGCGCAGCCCGTGACGCTTGAGCTTGTCGTAGAAGGTCTTGCGCGGCAGGCCCAGCGCCGTTGAGGCCTCCGTGGCCCGGCCCTTGTGGCGCACCAGCGCCTGGCTGAGCAAGCTTTTCTCGAACATTTCCATCTGGTCGGTCAGCGACATTTCTCCGCCCTCGCGCTCATCGCCCTCCAGCAGCACGTCCAGTCGGTAGCTGCAGGTAGTGCCCAGCAGCACATAGCGCTCGGCGAGGTTGCGCAGTTCGCGCACGTTGCCGGGCCAGTCGTGAGCCATCAGGATGGCGATGGCGGCAGCGTCCAGTGCGGGTGCTTCCAGTCCGCTGCGATTGGCGGCAATCACCGCAAAGTGCTGGAACAGCAGCGGGATATCTTCGCGGCGCTCGCGCAGCGCAGGGATCGGCAGCGCTACAACGTTGAGGCGGTAGTACAGATCCTCGCGAAACTCGCCGGCTTCAGCGGCCGCCTTGAGATCTCTCTTGGTGGCGGCAATGACGCGGATGTTCAGCGGCACTGTCTGGTTGGAGCCCAGGCGTTCGATACTGCGTTCCTGCAGCACCCGCAGCAGCTTGACCTGCAGCGCGGGCGGCATCGACTCGATTTCATCAAGGAAAAGCGTGCCGCCGTCGGCGTGTTCGAACTTGCCGATGCGGCGCTCTACGGCGCCGGTGAAGGCGCCTTTCTCGTGGCCAAACAGCTCGGACTCGATGAGGTTCTCCGGAATGGCACCGCAGTTGATGGCAACAAAGGGGTGGCCGGAACGCGCGCTGCGCTCGTGAATGGCTCGGGCGACCAGGTCCTTGCCAACGCCCGTTTCGCCAAACAGCAGCACATCGGTCTCGACCTGGCAGATGCGATGCAGCATGTTGGCCAGTCGCTTGATCGCCGGTGTGCGGCCGACCAGGCGCGGCCCCGGTGCTGCCTGCTGGGCTTCCAGCGCGGCCTTGAGGTCGCGGTTCTCCAGGCTCAGACGGCGCTTATCCAGGCCGCGGCGCACCACCTCGATGAGGTGTTCGCCGGCGAAGGGTTTTTCGAGGAAGTCCCAGGCGCCTCCGCGCATGGCTTCCACGGCGGTAGAAACATCGCCGTGGCCGGTAATCAATATCACCGGCAGGTCGGGGTCGCGCGTCTTGACCTCGCGCAGCAGCGCCATGCCGTCCATGCCGGGCATGCGAATGTCGCTGATCACCACGCCGGGAAAGCTCGCCGTCAGCGCCGCCAGTGCCGACTCGGCGCTGGCGTAGGGCTGTGGCGCATAGCCGGCCAACTCCAGCGCCTGGCTGACGCTGATGCGCAAATGACTTTCGTCATCGATGATCATGACGGGAAGGGCGGTGGTTTCATCCATTAGGCGTAGCGTCCTCCTTGGAAGCAGTGATAGATGACGAGGGGCCATGGGGCAGGCGCACGGTAAAACAGGCGCCGCCCGCTGGGCGGTTGGCCGCGCTGATGTGTCCGTCGAGGTCTTCGATGATGCGTGCTGAAATCGACAGGCCCAGCCCCAGCCCGGTACCGCTGCCGCGGGTAGTATAGAAGGGCTCGAAGAGATGGCCGAGCTGCTCGGAAGCGATGCCGGTTCCGTTGTCGCTGACTCGCAGGTGCACTTCATCGACGTGCTGTTCGATACCCAGCTGCAGGCAGGGGTCGGGCGTATCAGCCATGGCCAGCAGGGCATTGCCGATCAGGTTTACCAGCACCTGCTCGAGCCTTACCGGGTCGGCGCGCACCCAGGTTTCGCTATCCGGCCAGTGGCGCTCGACCCGCACCGACTGCTCGGTGAGCCTGGCGTGAAACAGACGCAGCGCATAGTCGAAGCAGGCGTTCACCGAAACCAGGGTGAGATTGTCGCCGCTCCTGCGCGAGAACTGACGCAGCTGGGCGCTGATCTCGGCCATGCGCTGAGTCAGTTCGATAATCTGGGCCAGGTTGGCGTCGGCGGTATCCAGCCGCTGGCGCTGGATAAAGGCGCGGGCGTTCTCGGCATAGGCGCGAATCGCCCCCAGCGGCTGATTCAGCTCGTGATTGATGCCTGCCGCCAGCTGGCCGAGCACGGCAAGCTTGGCCGCCTGTATCAGTTCCTCCTGAGTCTTGCGCAAGCGACGCTCGGCGCGGCGGCGCTCGTCAATCTCGGCCGACAGACGGCGATTGGTGGCGGTCAGGTCTCGGGTGCGGCTCTCGACGTTGCGCTCCAGCTCATCTCGCGCCCTGGCCAGGGTGCGGTTTTCGCGCTCGGCGAAGCGCTCGCGTTCGCGGCGCAGCCGCCAGCGCTGCCAGCCAATGCCGCCGGCCAGTGCCACCAGCCCATAGAGGCCGCCGGCCAGCAGCGCCGCGACAAGCTGGGCATTGGCGACCGGGGTCAGCGGCTTGAGGATATGCATCGTCCAGTCGAAGTCCGGCATGGGACGGCTTACCCCGAGCCAGGTCTGGCCGTGCAGCGGTCCGCTGTCGAAGCGGATCAGTCGGGTGTGAGTATCCAGATGCTCGAGCTCCCGATAGCCGGCTTCCGGAAGGCTTGTATTGTCGTAGCGGCGCGTATCGAGCAGCGCTTGTCGCAGCGGCTTGTCGAGAGGGCGCAGGGTGCTCAGACGCAGGGCCGGCTGGCTGGCCAGGAAGACCACGCCTCGCGAATCGGAGATCAGCAGCTCGGCATCCTGCTCCGCCCAGCTGGCTTCCATGCTGCCAAGCGTCACCTTGACAACCATGACGCCGTCCGGCGTGGCGCTGGGGGCGGTGTTCTCGAGCCAGATGGGAGCCGAGAAGTAGTAGCCGCGCTCGCCGGACATGGTGCCAAGGCCAAAGAAGCGTCCGCTTTGCCCCTGCATCGGCTGTTGAAAATAGGGTCGATAGGCAAAGTTCTGGCCAATGAAGGTGTTGGGTCGCCGCCAGTTGCTGGCGGCCAGGGTATTGGCGTGGCGGTCGAGCAGATAGATATCCGAGACGTCGGCCGTGGCGCGAAAGCGGTCGAGCAGACGGTTCAGCGGCGCGACGTCCTGCGTCCGCGGCGAGGCGAGAAAGCGCTTGACCATCTCGCGACTGGCCAGCAGCTCCGGCAGGTAGTCGTGACGCGACAGGTAGCCCTCGAGACCCGCCGCCGACAGCCGCAGCTCGTTGCCGGCGTCGCGGCGCAGATTGCTGAGCGCGCCGGCACGGGTCAGCTGCGCCGCCTGCCACATGCAGATGATTAGACCGGCGAGCATCAGCAGTATCAGCGGGTAGCGCATTTGGCGCGCGGTAAGCGGTTGGTATGGCATAGGCCTCACGCAGGCTCAGTCGGCATCGCTGACAATGGCCTTGGCGTAGCGCGGTGAATGCGCGGGACGGTAAGTCATGGTGGAGTCTTTTTGCTGCCATGCTAGAGCCTGTAGCGATACTAGCGCGCGGCTTTTGTTATTACCAATTGGCCATTGGGCCATTGACAAGCGCTTCCCTTGGACCGCTACAGAGGGCGTACGCGTATCGTTTTAGCTTGATTGAAGATCGGAGTGCATTACCTCGCGGGCGCTCCGCGTGTTTTTTTAGTGCGAAGCTCTTGCGCTATCCGCAGCGAAGGCTTAGAGTACGCATCCGCTGCCGGCAACGGGCATCGTTATCGGCGGCACGGATCGGTTCGACCCGATGGGGTCGATGGCGCAGCGCGAGCCGCGAGGTCTTGACAGCGTCGACCGATCACGTAGAATACGCCTTCCTTGTGAGGCGTCGCGGTTCAGGGCTTGGCCACGGCCAGGTGTCGAACCACGGCAGCACAGGGCGCTCTTTAACAAATGATCAGGTAATTCATGTGGGCGCTTGTCGAGATGTCGGTGACCAGT
>DATHXP010000353.1:0-3094 GCA_035459605.1 Halomonas sp.
GGCAAGCAAACTGAAATGTTCGCCAGGTTCAGTACGGTAGCCGGGGAGCGTGGCGCAGCGGATGCTGAACGCGATATTCGTGGTTTTGCGCTCAAGTTTTACACAGAAGAAGGCAACTGGGACATGGTGGGTAACAACACCCCGGTGTTCTTTCTGCGTGACCCGCGCCAGTTTCCTGACCTGAACAAGGCCGTCAAGCGGGATCCGCGCACCAACATGCGAAGCGCCGACAATAACTGGGATTTCTGGACCCTGCTGCCTGAAGCGCTGCATCAGGTGACCATCACCATGAGTGAGCGTGGTATTCCGCGTAGCTATCGTCATATGCATGGTTTCGGCTCACACACTTACAGCTTCTGGAACGACCAGGGTGAGCGATTCTGGGTCAAGTTCCATTTCAGGACGCAGCAGGGCATTGATACCCTGACTGACGCTGAGGCAGCTGATATCGTCAGCACCGATCGCGAAAGCCACCAGCGCGACCTGTATGATGCCATCGAGCGTGGCGATTTCCCCAAGTGGAAGATGTACGTGCAGGTCATGCCTGAGATGGAGGCGGATCAAATGCGCGATAACCCCTTTGACCTGACCAAGGTCTGGTACCAGGGGGATTATCCGCTGATTGAAGTGGGCGAGTTTGAGCTGAATCGCAATCCGGAAAACTACCACCTGGATGTTGAGCAGGCGGCATTTTCTCCAGCTAATCTGGTGGCGGGTATTGGCGTCAGTCCAGATCGCATGCTACAAGCCCGTCTTTTCAATTATGCAGATGCGCAGCGCTACCGGGTGGGTGTCAATCATTATCAGGTGCCGGTCAATCAGGCACGCTGCCCGGTATTCAGCAATCAGCGCGATGGCACAGGCCGGGCTGACGATAATTATGGCAGCTTGCCGCACTACGAGCCCAACAGTCATCAGCAGTGGCAAGGGCAGCCCGAATTCGCCGAGCCGCCCCTGAGGCTGAAAGGCGAAGCCAGGCACTGGAGCTTTCACGAAGATGATGACAACTATTTTGAGCAGCCCGGCAAGCTGTTCAATCTGATGTCAGCTGAGCAGCAACAGGCTCTGTTCGATAACACGGCACGGGCCATGGGGGATGCCGCGCAGTTTATCAAGTTCCGTCATATCCGTAACTGCCATGCCGCAGACGCGGCCTATGGCGCCGGTGTGGCCAAGGCCCTGGGGCTTGATCTTGACCAGGCGCTGGCGTCTAAGAAAGACGACCCCATGTACGGCAACCCTCTGGTGGCTTTGCCTGCTTGACCAGGCGGTCATCTCGACGATCCCGCCGCCTACGTCAAGCGTCTCAATGCCCTGTTGAGCGCCTGATTCCGCTGTGTTTCCTCCCTCTGCAGGCCGCCTTCGGGCGGCCTGCGCGCTTCTGCCACTTGTTTTTCAGTGGTTTTCCGGTCAGCGTTGCCCTGTTCCAGTTTTCAGCCCGCTAGTGCTGCACTGCAGTGACTTTCGATGCAGAATCGACGGTTGTGCAATGCGGCATAGTCAGGTATGAATAAAAAGACTACCCTATGCACGATTTCGATAACCAACCGGGAGATCCAACGTGAAGATTGGTGCACCCAGGGAGCTCGCCAAGGGCGAGGCGCGCGTTGCGCTGACCCCTGACAGCGCGAAGTTCATCCAGAAGCTTGGACACGACTGCCTGATCGAGAGTGGCGCCGGCGTGGCCGCCGGCTTCGATGACGAGGCCTATCGCAACGCCGGCGTCACCGTGGTCGACGGGGCCGAGGCGTTATGGAGCGAGGCCGAGGTGGTCATCAAGGTCCGCGAGCCCGAGGAGGCGGAGGCCGAGCGCCTGCGCGAGGGGCAGACCCTGATCAGCTTCTTCTGGCCGGCCCAGAACGAGGCGCTGCTCGAGAAGTGTCGGGCCCAGGGCGCCACCGTGGTGGCCATGGATATGGTGCCGCGTATTTCGCGGGCCCAGAAGATGGATGCCCTCTCCTCCATGGCCAATATCGCCGGCTATCGCGCGGTGATCGAGGCGGGCAACAACTTCGGGCGTTTCTTCACCGGCCAGGTGACGGCCGCGGGCAAGGTGCCGCCGGCCAAGGTGCTGGTGATCGGTGCCGGTGTGGCGGGGCTCGCCGCCATCGGTACCGCCACCAGCCTGGGGGCCGTGGTGCGCGCCTTCGATGTGCGTCCCGAAGTGGCCGAACAGATCGAATCCATGGGCGCCGAGTTCCTGTTCCTCGACTTCGACGAGAGTCAGGACGGTTCGGAGAGTGGCGGTTATGCGGCACCCTCCAGCCCCGAGTTCCGTGAGAAGCAGTTAGAGTGTTTCCGCGAACAGGCCCCCGACATCGATATTGTCATCACCACGGCGCTGATTCCGGGCAGACCGGCTCCCAAGCTGTGGCTGGAGGATATGGTCCAGGCCATGAAGCCGGGCTCGGTGATTATCGACCTGGCCGCGGAGAAGGGTGGCAACTGCGATCTGACCGTCGCCGACGAGCGTGTGGTAAGCGACAATGGCGTGGTAGTGGTCGGCTACACCGACTTCCCGTCGCGCATGGCGACCCAGTCGTCGCTGCTCTACGCCACCAATATCCGCCATATGCTGGCCGATCTGACCCCCGAGAAGGATGGCCAGATCCACCATGACATGGAGGATGATGTCATCCGTGGTGCCACGGTGACCCATGCCGGCGAGATCACCTTCCCGCCGCCGCCGCCCAAGGTAAAGGCGATCGCCGCGGCCAAGCCCAAGCCCAAGGAGAAGGAGCCGACGCCGGAGGAGAGGCGGGCCGCCGAGCATGCCGCCTTCAAGAAGCAGACCAAAAGCCAGGTGACCATGCTGGCCGTGGGTGGTGCGCTGATGCTGCTGCTGGGCATGGTGGCACCGCCCTCCTTCATGCAGCACTTCATCGTCTTTGTGTTGGCCTGCTTCGTCGGCTATCAGGTGATCTGGAATGTTAGCCACTCCCTGCATACACCACTGATGGCGGTAACCAACGCGATTTCCAGCATCATCATTCTGGGAGCGATCCTGCAGATCGGCTCGGGTAGCGGGCTGGTGGCGCTGTTGGCCGGCATCTCGGTGCTGATCGCGTCGATCAACATCTTCGGTGGCTTCCTG
>DATHXP010000354.1:0-4770 GCA_035459605.1 Halomonas sp.
CGAGGTAGAGGGCATCGCCGACGACGGCCGAAAGATGGTCGACGGCCTTGACCCCAGCGCCGCTGACAGCGCTTCGCCCGGCCCCGAGCAGCGTCTTGACCAGGCGCTCTCCAAGGCGCGCCAGCCCGCGCCCGAGGCAGGCTCGGAGAGTGCTGCCAAGGCCCGGCCTGACGCCACTCCCGGTGCCGACAAGGACGCCAACAAGGACACCCACTCCCGATGAGCCACTCCGAGCAGCCCGATGGTGCCGGACATGCGCCTCTGATCGAACACCTGATCGAACTGCGGACGCGGCTGCTGCGCGCCGTGGTGGTGATCCTGGTGATCTTTCTGGGGCTCTACGCCTTTTCCAACGACATCTATCGCTTCGTGGCCGATCCGCTGATGGCGCTGCTGCCGCCGGGCTCCCAGATGATCGCCACCGAGGTCGCCTCGCCGTTCCTGGCGCCCTTCAAGCTGACGCTGGTGGTGGCCGTGTTCGTGGCGGTGCCCTTTGTGCTCTACCAGGCCTGGGCCTTTATCGCCCCGGGCCTGTATGAAAACGAAAAGGCCCTGGCCCTGCCGCTGCTGGCCTCCAGCGTCCTGCTGTTCTACGCCGGCGCCGCCTTCGCCTACTACGTGGTGTTTCCGCTGCTGTTCCAGTTCTTCACCCGCGCCGGCCCCGCCGAAGTGGCGGTGATGACCGACATCAGCCACTACCTCAACTTCGTGCTCAAGATGTTTCTGGCCTTCGGCGTGGCCTTCGAGATCCCCATCGCCACCTTTTTGCTGATTTTCAGCGGGGCAACCAGCGTCGAGAGCCTGTCGCGCAAGCGGCCCTACGTTCTGCTCGGCTGCTTTGTAATCGGCATGCTGCTGACGCCGCCGGACGTGATCTCCCAGAGCCTCCTGGCCGGCCCCATGTACCTGCTCTACGAAGTTGGCCTGCTGTTCGGCCGCCTGGTACGCCGCCGGCGGGAAGAGGCCGCCGAGGACGAGAACTAAGACTCCAGCTCCATCAGCTCGCTGATGCGCTCCACCAGCTTGAAGATGCCCTTGGCGGCGTCGCCGATGCGCTCGGCCTCCATATAGGCCGGCGTGGTCACTACCCGGTTGGCGAAGTCCACCACGATATCATCCACCGCGCAGCCGCGATGCAGCCCGCCCATGGCGCTGATTGCCCCGGACACGCCGGGATCGCTGCCGATGGTCACCGATATGCCTTGCCCCAGCAGGCGCGGCACCATGACCGGTGCGATACACATCAGCCCGATCGGCTTGCCCGCCGCGTGAAATTCGCCCACTTTCTCTATCAGCTCGTCGAGGATCACCAGATCGGCGCCGGCCTCGGCAAAGTTGCACAGGTTCTTGGCCGCGCCGAAACCGCCGGGCAGGATCAGCGCATCAAAATCATCCGCCGACAGCTCGCCAAGCGGCGAGATGTCGCCGCGTGCCAGACGCGCCGCCTCGGTCAGCACGTTGCGCGTCTCGCCTTCGGCCACTTCGCCGCTGAGATGATCAACCACATGGTGCTGATCGATGTCCGGCGCAAAGCAGCGATAGCCGATATCCAGCTGGTCAAGCCGCAGCAGCGTCAGCGTCGTCTCATAAATCTCCGAGCCGTCCTGGACGCCGCATCCGGAAAGAATCACCGCAACCTGTCTGTTCAATGCCCTTCTCCTCGCTGGTCCGCAGCGCGCCGCGCCGCGGCATCGGAACACATGGAACTCAACACTCTATGGAACTCAACACTCTAGAACGTCGTCGAGCGTGCGACAAGGCGTCCGCATCGCGCATTGCCATGGATGGTATAATCCAGCCGCTGTTCGCATCACACCATTACCTGCCGTCGCGTCAGATGCTGGATGGGACCGGCGGCCACTGTTTCCCTGGAGAAAACGCCTTGAGTTTCATGCCCTCTCGCCAGTTTCCCGCCGTGCGCATGCGTCGCATGCGGCGCGACGACTTCTCGCGTCGGATGATGCGTGAACACACCCTGACGGCCGCCGACCTGATCTGGCCGGTGTTCGTGCTGGAAGGGGAAAACATCCGCGAAGCGGTGCCCTCCATGCCCGGCGTCGAGCGCCTGTCGCTGGACCTGCTGATCGAGGAAGCCCGCGAGGCCCAGGCGCTGGGCATCCCGCTGCTGGCGCTGTTTCCGGTGATCGATACGTCGCTGAAAAGCGAGCTGGCCGAGGAAGCCTACAGCGCCAACGGCCTGATTCAGCGCGCCGCGCGCGCGCTCAAGGAAGCCCTGCCCGAGCTTGGCATCATGACCGACGTGGCGCTCGACCCCTACACCAGCCACGGCCAGGACGGCATTCTCGACGAGCACGGCTATGTGCACAACGATCGCACCGTGGAGACCCTGATCAAGCAGGCGCTGTCGCACGCCGAGGCCGGCGTCGACATCGTGGCGCCCTCGGACATGATGGACGGCCGCATCGGCGCCATCCGCCAGGTGCTGGAAGGCGAGGCGCTGCACAACACCCGCATCATGGCCTACAGCGCCAAGTATGCCTCGCGCTACTACGGCCCCTTCCGCGACGCCGTCGGCTCCGCCGGGAACCTGGGCAAAGCCGACAAGGCCACCTACCAGATGGATCCGGCCAACGGCGACGAAGCGCTGCACGAAGTGGCCATGGACCTGGCCGAGGGCGCCGACATGGTGATGGTCAAGCCCGGCATGCCCTACCTCGACGTGGTGCGCCGGGTGAAGGACGAGTTTCGCGTGCCGACCTACGCCTACCAGGTCAGCGGCGAGTACGCCATGCACATGGCGGCCTTCGACAACGGCTGGCTGGACGCCGACGCCGTGATGATGGAATCTCTGATGTGCTTCAAGCGCGCCGGCGCCGACGGCGTGCTGACCTACTTTGCCAAGCGCGCCGCCGAGCTGCTGGCTGAATGATTCCTGCCGGGGGGAAACGAGCCGGCCGCCCGGGCACCAGCGCTGCGCGGGCGAGCTTCGAGAAACACCCTCAGCGCAGCCGCTCGGCCGCGCGCAGCAGCAGATGCTCGGTGGTCTCCCAGCCGATGCAGGCATCGGTCACCGACACGCCATAGCGCAGCTTCCCCGGCACCAGCGGCTGCCTGCCTTCGTGCAGGTGGCTTTCCAGCATCAGCCCGACCAGATCCAGGTTGCCGGCTTCGCGCTGGGCCAGCACGTCGAGCATGACCTCGCTCTGGCGACGGTGGTCCTTGCGCGCGTTGGCGTGGCTGCAGTCGACCATCAGCCGCGAATTCAGCTGCGCCGCCTGCAGCGCCCTGCGGGCCGCCGCCACCCAGTGCGCCTGGTAGTTGGGCTCGCCGTGCCCGCCGCGCAGCACCACATGGGTGTGCGCGTTGCCGGCGGTCTGCCTGACTTCGGGCAGGCCCCCGTGCCCCAGCGCGATGTGCTGGTGCGGGTGCGCCGCCGCCTGCATGGCATCCACCGCCACCTGCAGATCGCCGCTGGTAGCGTTCTTGAAGCCCACCGCCGCGGCCAGATCGCTGGCCATTTCGCGATGCGGCTGCGACTCGGCGGTGCGCGCGCCGATGGCGACCCAGGCCAGCAGATCGTCGAGATACGGTGCCAGCATCGGCTGCAGCAGCTCGGTGGCCACCGGCAGCCCCAGCATGGCGACGTCGCGCATCACCCGCCGCGAGAGCTCGATGCCCCGCGCCAGATCGCCGCTGCCGTCGAGGGCCGGATCGTAGACAAGCCCCTTCCAGCCGACGGTGGTGCGCGGCTTTTCCACATAGACCCGCATCACCGGCAGGATGCGATCGTCGATCCGCCCGCTCAGTTCCATCAGGCGCCGGGCGTATTCCAGCGCCGCGTCGGGGTCATGGATGGAGCAGGGCCCGACGACCACCAGCAGGCGGTCATCGTGGCCGGCAAGAATATCGCGAATGGCCTGGCGCTGCGCCGCCAGCCGGTCGGCAAGCGCGCCGGAGACGGGCAGACGCCGGTGCAGCTGGGCGGGCGCAGGCAGGGCTGCCGGTGAGCCGGAAGTCTCCCCGTGGCGATCGGGGGTGCGCGCTGGCTCGCTGGAATGGCGTGCAAGAGCAAGAGGGGCGTTCATGGGCTTATCTCCGTGAGCGGTTACATCGGCGGGCTGTCATACCACCGCGGGCGTCACGGTCGGAGGTGGCAGCTTGAGCCGACCGCGCGTCGCTAAATCGCCAGCCCCGGTAGCAATAAGCGCCTGTCTGCGGGGTGACGATATCCGACGCGAAGTAGGCTGCGGCCATGATGGTTTTCCTCACTGTCAACTTGCCATGCGTTCATCAAAAAAATGTTTATCAGCAAAAACCCCCGGGCGGGGCTGCCGTCCGGGGGTTCTGGGAGAGGCAACCCTGGCGGGTGTGCCTTTCGACCTTAGCGTTCCTGGTGGTATTTCAGGACAGGGTCGCCGGCACACCGGCCCTAAAGGCGCTGCCGTACCAGTAGCCCATCAGCGCGACACGCACTGTCACGCCGCCTGCCAAAGAGGCCGGACATGACGCGGTGTGAGTGTCGAAACTGATCGAATTCATGATGATCTCCTGAAAACTCTTCTATCCTGCCCGCTCGCGGCATGGATGACAAGCGCTGATCTTTATAAGCAAGCGATTATCCGGTGATCAGCTGAATCACTCGAACGGTCGCCGGCAGGCAGGCCATGAAGATCAGCGCCGCCAGCCCTAGAAAGATCATCAGAAAGCCGCTGCTGTCCTTGAAGTCATCGCGTCCCGCCATCGGTGTTGTCCTCATGATCATGAATCGGATGCCGATTATTCTAGCGGAGTTAAGCGCCTGCGGCGACC
>DATHXP010000355.1:0-3028 GCA_035459605.1 Halomonas sp.
TCGCCCTGTGGCAGCTTTGGCAGCTGCTGCCCGGCGCGCATCACGGCCAGCCGTGAAGTCCCATTGAGTTGACACAGCTCAAGCCTTCAGCGCCATGGAGCCGCTAGCATAGTCGGACTCTCCTCGTTGGAGCCCAAGGATGTCAGCCAGCCAGCCCGCTAACGCTGCCTCGTTTTCGAGCAGCAACCAGCTGCCCTCGACGGCGCCGCAATCCTGTGCCGATAGCGCCAGCGCGGTGGCGGCTGCGCTCAGGGCCAGCAACCGGCTGGCAAGATCGCTGGCGCTGGACGTTGGCATCCCCTTCTGCCGCCGTCGCTGCCACCACTGCATGCGTGGCCCGCTCATCCATGCCGACAGCGGAGCCGTGGCGGCCTACCTCGAGCACCTCGACCAGGAAATGGCGCTGCTGGCTCAGCTGCTGAGCTCCGCTCGCAAGGTGCATCAGCTGCACTGGACCGGCGGCAGCCCGGCCTCGCTGTCACTGGATCAGATGAGCACCCTGGTAGACCATCTGACAGCGCATTTTGCGCTGGCCAGCGACGCTGACCTCGACTTCAGCATAGACCTGGACCCGCGAGAGGCCAATCTGCTGATGCTTCGCCACCTGCAGGCGCTGGGGGTCAACCGTCTCAACTTTAATGTCGTCGAGCTTGATTCCGAAATTCAGCTGCGCATTGGTCGCCCCCAGCCGCGTAGCCAGCTGGAACCGCTGCTAGACGAGGCGCAGCGTCTGGGCCTGCGCTCGCTGTGCCTTGACCTGTGGCTGGGCCTGCCGGGCCAGAGCGCTCGGCAGCTCGCCACCACGCTGGCCAAGCTGATCGAGCTGGCACCGCCCCGGCTAAGGCTGATTGATTTTCACTATGATCCGTCGCGCTTTCCGGCCCAGACAGCCCTCAGCGCGCCGCTGAAAAGCCCATCGGCGCCCCTGCGTCAGGCCGCCCACGCCATTCTTGAACAGGCCGGCTACGTCGCCGTGAACAGGCAGCTCTACGCACGCGCCGGCAGGGCGCTCGACGACGCCCTGAGCGAACACCAGCGGCGACTTGCCAGCGACCGGCTGGGCATCGGACTTGGCGCAACCAGCCATCTGGACAGTATCCATGCCGTCAATCTGACATCGCTCGATGCCTATGTCACCGCCCTCGACAGCGGTCAGCTGCCGATAGCCCGGAAGCTGACCCAAGGGCCCTCCGACAAGCCGCGCTGAGCAGAGAAATTACTGACTCAGGTCAAGACACTTTGAACCACCGCGGGAATCCTCCATAATAGGCCCAGAGTCACTATCAGGGACTACCAAGGAGAGCGGCATGTCGGAGAACGCGGTCGGCTGGCGACGTTCACTCTTGCAAGAGACGCGCTGCCAGAACTGCAGCCTCAGCTCCCTGTGCCTACCGCTTGCGCTCGAGCTTGAGGACATGAGCCAGTTCGACGCCATCATCCGTCGACGCTCCCCGCTGAAGCGCGGCGCCGTTCTGTTTCGCCAGGACGATACCTTCACCAGCGTCTATGCGGTTCGCTCCGGCAGCCTCAAGCAGGTCACCACGGAAGGCAGCGGCGACGACCAGCTGACCAATTTCTACCTGCCCAGCGAACTGATCGGCCTAGACGGTATCGACGGGCAGACCTACCCAGGCTCCGTGATCGCCCTGGAAACCACCACCGTCTGCGAGATTCCCTTCGACCGGCTGGACAGCCTCTCGGAAGACCTTCCCGAACTGCGCACCCAGCTATTTCGCAGCATGAGCAAGGAAATGCGCGACGACCGGCGCATGATGCGGCTGCTGTCGCGCAAGACCGCCGACCAGCGCCTGGCCACCTTCCTGGCCGGCCTCTCCGACCGCTTCCGCCGCCGCGGCTACTCGCCCTACAGCTTCCGCCTCTCCATGTCGCGGGCCGATATCGGCAACTATCTCGGACTCGCCGTGGAAACCGTCAGCCGCATCCTCAGCCGCTTTCAGCAGCAGGCGCTGGTCTCGGTATCCGGGCGTGAGGTGCATATTCTCGACCTCGAGACGCTGCTTGAAGTGGCCGAGCAGGAAAGCTGCCGCTAGGAAAACACTGAATAAATATCTGCGCTTCCTTAGCGCTTCGCATGAGCTGGAAGCTTCCAGCTCACGACTCGTGATATATGTCGATGCGCGCCTCGCGCATCTGCGCCCGCCTGTCTTCCAGGCCGGCAAAATCAAACAGCGCGCGGTCGGCCAGCTGCGACGGCGCCACCTTGGCCACCGCCTTGAGCATGCTGTCCAGGCGGCCGGGGTGGTCATGCTCCCACTCGGCCAGCATCTCCTTGATCGCCTGGCGCTGCAAGTTGGGCTGGGAGCCGCACAGGTTGCAGGGAATGATCGGGAAGTCCATGCGCCGTGAGAACTCGACGATATCGGCCTCGCGGCAGTAGGCCAGCGGGCGAATGACGATGTTTCTGCCGTCGTCGGAGAGCAGCTTGGGCGGCATGGCCTTGAGGCTGCCGCCGAAGAACATGTTGAGAAACAGCGTCTCCAGAATGTCCTCGCGGTGATGCCCCAGGGCGATCTTGGTGGCGCCGATCTGCTCGGCAAAGCCGTACAGCGAACCGCGCCTGAGCCGCGAGCACAGCGCACAGGTGGTCTTGCCTTCCGGGGTCTTTTCCTTCACCACCGAGTAGGTGTCGCGCTCGAGGATGTGATAGTCGACGCCGATGCTGTCCAGGTAGTCGGGCAGCACGTGTTCGGGGAAGCCGGGCTGCTTCTGGTCCAGATTGACGGCCACCAGCGAGAAGCTGATCGGCGCGCTGCGCTGCAGGCTGCGCAGGAGCTCCAGCATGGTGTAGCTGTCCTTGCCGCCGGACAGGCACACCATCACCCTGTCATCCGCGTTGATCATCTGGTAATCGACGATGGCATTGCCCACCTGGCGCCTCAGCTTCTTGTGCAGCCTGTTGAGCTCGCGCCGGGCCGTGGCGTCAGCGCTTTTATCGCTGCGGCTATGCATGCCTTGCGTGGCACGGACTTCGCCCGCCGCGGGCGCGGCGTCAACGGCTGGATTCAAG
>DATHXP010000356.1:0-2484 GCA_035459605.1 Halomonas sp.
CGCCTTCGAGAAGCACGCTGGCATGGCGAAAACCGCTGGAGGGCGCGTCGGAGGCGGGTATCGTCATGCACGTCTCAATAATGGCATCGAGGAGGGAATATCGGGTGGGAGTCGACCGATAAGCCGGGTTCTGTCGTTGAACAGTCATTCCTCTAGGAGTGACGTCACCGTCACCCTCAAGCAACCTACCCGAACCCAGTGCGGGCCGCACCGACGGGTTCCTATTTGGTCTTGCTCCGAGTGGGGTTTACCGTGCCGCGCACTGTTGCCAGGCGCGCGGTGCGCTCTTACCGCACCCTTTCACCCTTGCCGGCCTCCGAAGGAGACGTAGGCGGTCTACTTTCTGCTGCACTTTCCGTCGGCTCGCGCCGCCCAGGCGTTACCTGGCACTCTGCCCTGCGGAGCCCGGACTTTCCTCCCCTGACACAGGGTCAGCGGCGACTGTCTGGTCAACTCCCGCCAACAGGATACCAGCGCCACAGTTTTCGCTCAATCTTCATCCCTGAGCGCCTGAGCCCGCCGGTACCACTGCTTGCGCGCGCCGCCCAGCACCCTCGCCGCCACCGAAGCCGCCTGCTTGACCCCCGCGCCCTCATCGAGCAGCGCGCGCAGCAGCGCCTCGGCCGACAGCTGGACCTGCTCGGCATCGTCGCGCTTGTCACTGCCGGCAACCATCACCACAAACTCGCCGCGCGCCTGATCCGGGTCTTCGCTGAGCCGCTCGATCAGCTGCGACGGGGTGCCGTCGAGAAAGGTCTCGAAGCGCTTGGTCAGCTCGCGCGCCAGCACCACGCGGCGCTCGCTCAGGGTGGCGGCCAAATCGGCAAGCGTTGCCTGAATGCGGTGCGGCGACTCATAGAACACCAGCGTTTCCTGGCGCTCGGCCAGCTCGCCGAGGCGCAGCCGCCGAGCACCACTCTTGGCGGGCAGAAAGCCCGAGAACAGAAAGCGGTCGGTGGGCAGTCCCGCCGCTGAGAGCGCCGCCACCAGGGCGCAGGGCCCCGGCACCGGAGCAATACGGCGCCCGCGCCGGCGCAGCTCGCGCACCAGCACAAAGCCCGGGTCGCTGATCAGCGGCGTACCGGCATCAGATACCAGGGCAATATCCTCACCGGCCACCAGCCGCGCATCGAGCCGGTCAACGCGCTCGGCTTCGTTGTGCTCGTGCAGCGACAGCATGGGGCGACTGATCCCCAGATGGCGCAGCAGCCCCGCGCTGTGACGCGTATCTTCCGCGGCCACCAGCGCCACCTCGCCGAGCAGCCGCGCCGCCCGGGGCGACAGATCTTCGAGATTCCCAATTGGCGTAGCGACCACGTACAATGTGCCTTCGATGACGTCTGCCATAGCGGCCCCCTGACGATGCAACCCCCGGCATGAGGACAGCATGAGGAAAAAGAAAGGGTTAATGAGATCGGCCGCTCGCGGCATGCTCGCCACCGCGCTGACCGCACTGTTTATCGCGGGCTGCAGCATGGCGCCCAGCATTACCCAGCGCCTGTCCGATCAGGACCCCGACCAGCTGCTGAGCCAGGCCGCACAGCAAGCACCCGAGCAGGCGGCCCTCACGCGCCTCGAAGCGGCCGATATCCTAGCACGTCAGAACCGCCGCCCGCAGGCCCTTGAGGTGGCAAGCAACATCGATGACCAGCAGCTGCCCAGCGCCGACCGCCTGCGCTGGGCGCTGCTGCTGTCCGACCTTGGCGAGAGCGAGGGCGACCCGGATGCCGTCATCAGGGCAGGCCAGCTGCTGAGCACCGAAAGCCCGCCGGCCGAGCAGGCCAATCTGCTGCTGGAGCGCCTGGCACGGGCGCTGGCCACCAACGCCATGCCGCTGGAGTCCAGCGCCGCCTTCCTGCGCCTGCAGCGCGCCACCCAGCGTCAAGACCTCAACGACTCGCTGTGGGAGCAGCTGATCAAGCTCTCCTCCCGAGACTTGAAGCGTCTTGCCAGCGGCCGTGATGAGCTGACCCAGGGCTGGCTCGAGCTGGTCGATATCTACCGCAGCAGCGGCAGCAACATCGAGCGGCTGCTGGCGCGTGTCGACAGCTGGCGGGGGCGCCGGGCCAACCATCCGGCCGCCCGCCAGCTGCCCAGCGACATCCTTGCCCTGCGCGATCTGGACCTCGACGCGGTCAGCCGCATTGCCGTGTTTCTGCCCGAGTCCGGCCCGCTGGAGGGGGTAGCCGAGGCGCTGGAGAAAGGCATTCGTACCCAGCATGACCAGTCCGCTAGCAGCACTGATAGCGCCATTCGGCTGACGTTTTACGACTCCTCCAGCGCCAGCCTCGACGAGCTCTACCGGCGGGCCAGCGCCAGCGGCGCCCAGGTCGTCATCGGCCCGCTGTCCAAGGACAGGGTCAGCGAACTGGAAAAGCGCGACAGCGTGGCGCTGCCGACTCTGGCGCTCAACTACGGCGAGGGCGGTCGCAACATGGCCAGGGGGCTCTATCAGTTCGGGCTGTCCGCCGAGGACGAGGCTCG
>DATHXP010000357.1:0-5656 GCA_035459605.1 Halomonas sp.
TAGCGACAAGATTAACGACTACCACGTGGTGGATCTGGGCGTTACCCATCCCGTGGGTGAGTACGCTCGCGTGCGACTGGGGCTGGACAACGTTTTCGACGAGGTGGTGGAAAGCGGCGGTGAGTTTCTGGAGCCCGGCCGCGAGCTTTCGCTGCGCGTAAGCGCCGACTTCTAACCCAGTACCCCGGGCCGACTATCCGCAGGCTCAGGGTCCCAGGCACGAGCCCCGGCTCGACAGGAGATGAATCATGCATGCCATGTTTGACGTAAACCCCGACGATACCTCTCTGGCCACGCCGTTTCTGACCGACTTGCTGAGCAAGTTCCAGGCGCTGGAGCAGGATGGCACCGCCATGCGCCGCCGTGATGCGGCCTTTGCGCTGGGCGTGAGCGAAGCCGAGCTGATCCACGCCCAGGCCGGCGAGCTGCGCCGCATCCGGCTGGACGAGCGCTTCAGCGAGCAGATCGAGGCGTTCCACCGGCTGGGCTACCTGATGACCCTGACCCGCAATGAGGCCGCGGTGCACGAGCGCAAGGGCAGCTATCCGAAGGCCAGAATCAACGGCCCCATGGGGCTCGTGATCAGCAAGGGGCGCAAGATCGATCTGCGCATTATCGTTGGCCGCTGGCGCTTCGGCTTTGCCGTGGCGGAGCCCGTGAAACACGGCGTGCGCTACAGCCTGCAGTTCTTCGACGGCCAGGGTAACGCCGTGCAGAAGATCTTTTTGCAGCCGGAGAGCGACTTTGACGCCTACCGTGCGCTGGTCAGCGAGTTTCGCGCTGCCGATCAGGCCGCGCCGCTGACGCTCGAAGCGCTGCCCGAAGCCGATTCCCTCGCCGCCGACGCCGAGGTGGATGCCGCCGCTCTTGCCGCCGAGTGGGACGAGATCACCGACGTGCACCAGTTCATGGGCATGCTCAAGCGCCACGGCGTAAGCCGCCAGCAGGCGTTTCGCCTGGCCGGGCCGGCGCGCGCCGAGCCGTTTGACCCGGCAGGCGTCACCGCACTGCTGGAGCAAGCAGCGGCGGACGGCGTGCCGATCATGTGCTTTGTGGGCAACCGCGGCAACATCCAGATCCACTCCGGCGCGATCGAAAGGGTCAAGACCATGGGCAGCTGGCTCAACGTGCTCGACCCCGAGTTCAACCTGCACCTGCAGATGGACAAGGTGAGCGCGGCCTGGGTGGTGCGCAAGCCGTCGAAGGACGGCACCATCACCTCCGTGGAGCTGTACATGGAAAACGGCGATACCGCCGCCCAGTTCTTTGGCGTGCGCACCCGGGAAGAAGACCCGGCGTGGCGGGCGCTGGCGGAATCCATGCTCGACCCGGAGCGGGCCTGCGCATGAAGGAGGGCACCATGACCACGCGGAAAGGCAAGCTCTGCCGCCGGCTGTGCGACGGCGTGGCGCTCGGCGCGATGTTGGCGCTGTCGGCTCAGGCTGCGGCCGCGCCCGAGCGTATCGTCAGCGCCGATGGCGCGCTTACCGAAATCGTCCACGCGCTGGGCGAGGGCGAGCGGCTGGTGGGGGTGGATACCACCTCCCAGTACCCCGGGGAGGTCACCGAACTTCCCCAAATCGGTTACAAGCGCGCGCTGTCGGTAGAAGGCGTGCTTTCGCTCAACCCCGATCTGCTGCTGATGACCGACGATGCCGGGCCGGATACCGCCGTGCGCCAGCTGAACGGCAGCGGTCTTGAAATGATGACCTTTGTCGCCGAGCCGACCCTTGAGTCGGTGAAAGGCAAGGTCGTCGGCGTGGCCGAACTGTTGGACAAGCCCGAGGCCGGCCAGGCGCTGTGGGAAAGTATCAAGGCCGACGTGGAGGCCGCCAGGGTCTCGAGCGATAGTCTGGACGACCCGGTGCGGGTGCTGTTCGTGCTCGGGCTTGACGACCGCAGCCCGCTGGTAGCAGGCGCCAGTACCGAGGCCGAGACCATGATTGCGCTTGCCGGCGGCGTCAACGTCATCGACAGCTTCGAGGGCTACAAGCCCATCTCCCCTGAAGCCGTCGCCATGACGGGAGCCGACGTGGTGCTGATGATGGAGCGCGAAGAGCACGCCACAAGCGCCGGTGCGCTGTTCGCCAAGCCCGGCTTCGCTGCGCTGCCGGCCGCCGAGGACAAGCGGCTGGTCAAGCAGAAGGGCACCTTCCTGCTGGGCTTTGGCCCGCGCATCGGCGAGGCGGTGGCCTGGCTGAACGGCGCGCTGTACCCCGCGGAGAGCAGCGATGCACGCTAGAGCCCACGTTAGCCGCAAGGCGCTGGCGGTGCTGGCGCTGCTGTCGGCGGCCATGCTGGTGTTCTCCACCACGGTTGGCCCCATGAGCATCATGTGGCAGGACAGCCTGAAAGTGCTGCTGGGGTTGGGCAGCGCCCACGGCGGGGCGCATCTGGATACCATCATCACCTCCATTCGGCTGCCCCGGGCGGTGCTCGGCATGCTGGTGGGCGCGGCGCTGGCCGCCAGCGGCGCAGCCATTCAGGGGCTGTTTCGCAACCCGCTGGCCGACCCGGGGCTGATCGGCGTCTCCGGCGGCGCGGCGCTGGCCGCGGTGGCGGTGATCGTGCTTGGCAGCACCACGCTTGGGCCGCTGATCGCCTGGATGGGCCCCTACAGCCTGATGCTTGCCGCCTTTGCCGGCGGCTTTGCCACCACGCTGCTGGTGGCGCGCATTGCCACCTCAAGAAGCGGTGGCACCTCTACCAGCACGCTGCTGCTGGGCGGCATTGCCATCAACATCATCACCGGCTCCGGCATCGGGCTATTTACCTACATGGCCGACGACGCCCAGCTGCGCACCCTGACGTTCTGGTCCATGGGCAGCCTTGGCGGAGCCATGTGGGAAGTGGTGCTGGCCGCGGGCTCGCTGATCGTGCTGGCGCTTGTGCTGTTGCCGCGCCTGGCGCGTTCGCTGAACGCGCTGCTGTTGGGTGAGTCCGAGGCGCGCCATCTGGGCATCGACGTCAACCGGGTCAAGTACCGGGTGATGCTGCTCAGCGCGCTGGCGGTGGGGGCAGCGGTGGCCGCCGCCGGCATGGTGGGCTTCGTGGGGCTGATCGTGCCGCATCTGGTACGCATGACGCTGGGGCCGGATCATCGCTATCTGCTGCCGGCCTCGGCGCTTCTTGGGGGGCTGTTTCTGGTGGTGGCGGACATGCTGGCGCGCAGTCTGATCGCGCCGGCGGAGCTGCCCATCGGGCTTTTGACCTCGATGATCGGCGGGCCCTTCTTTATTGCCCTGATTATCGTGCAGGGGAGGAAATATCGGCTATGACGCTTGCGCTCAAACATTCATCGCCCGGTACTCGAGCCTTTGGAGCTCGATTCCGCAAGGCGCCGCCCGCCACTACGTCATCCGGCGGCCCGGTACCCGGCACCCGGGCGAGCGGCCGTGCAGCCCACGATGTGGCGATGCTGGCCGCCCGGGGCGTTGCCTATCGGGTGGGCCGCCATACGCTGGTGGAAGATATCGACGTGGAGGTGGTGCCCGGCCGGGTCACCGCGGTGCTTGGCCCCAACGGCGCGGGCAAGAGCAGCCTGCTGAACGTGCTGACCGGCGAGGCATCGCCCAGCGCCGGCCACATGACCCTCAACGGCGCGCCCTATGCCGCCTGGCCCCGAGAGGAAGTGGCCCGACAGGTGGCGGTGCTGCCGCAAAAATCCACCCTGAGCTTCCCGTTTACCGCTCTTGAGGTGGTGATGATGGGGCGCATTCCCCATTCAAGCGGCCATGCCCGGGATCTTGACATCGCGTTGGAATGCCTGAAGGAGGCCGGCTGTGCGCACCTGGCGGAGCGGTCGTTTCCGGTGCTTTCCGGCGGCGAGCAGCAGCGGGTGCAGCTGGCCCGGGTGCTGGCGCAGATTTACAGCGACGCTGCCAAGCCGCTGGCAAGCGCTCGCTACCTGCTGCTCGACGAGCCCACCGCCGCGCTGGACCCGGCTCACCAGCAGCTCACGCTGGAAATCGCCCGCCGCCAGGCGGCGCTGGGGCTGGGAGTGCTGGTGATTCTCCACGACCTGAACCTGGCCGCGCGCTACGCTGACCATGTGCTGCTGCTGCAAAACGGCCGCTGTATTGCCTGCGGTGAGACGGAAACCGTACTGGAAGACCGACGGCTGAGCGAGCTCTACCAGCTGCCGATGCGAGTGATCGACCACCCTACGCGCTCGCACAAGCTGGTGGTGTCCTGCTAGCGTGAGCGTAGCGGAAGCGGCTGGCAAAGGGGTGCGTTCAGCGCGCCAGCAGGCGGCCCAGCTCCGGGTCACGGAAGGCACGGTTCAAGCCGTCGACGAGCAGCTCGTTGACCATTCGGGTATTGCCCTCCTGGCCCGGCCGCACGGCGTAGCTCTGGGTGCGTCGTGAAGTATAGGTGCCGGTGTAGGTGGTGCCGGCATTGACCGCCTCGGCCACCAACACGGCCTCCAGGCGTGATTCGCCGATCACAGGCCGACTCTTGCCGCGCTCATAGCCCAGATGATCGAGTGTCAGGGTCAGGCTGGGGCGGCCTTCGGCATGCTGGGTGGTGGGCGTAAAGCCCATTTCGCGCAGCGCTCGTTCGGCCTCACGCTGCAGTTTTGGCATCAGTTCGTGGGCATGGACGGTGATCGTGGCCGTGGACATGGCGCTGCCGGTACGGGTGCCGATCACCTCGCCATCGCGTCCATCCACGACGATCACCGTCACCGCCTGTCCATTGCCGGCGACCGGTACCGCGGCGCTGCGCTTGGGGTCTGGTTGCAGGGTCTGGGGGGCGGTGCAGCCGGCCAGCCAGCCGGCGGCGACCAGGGCCAGGGTGAGGCGAAGAAAGCGTCGACGCAGCATGGGGTGCTCCCGTCCAGGGTGAATGTCGAAGCGCAGTATAGCGCCCGCAATATTACTCAGGGTATGGCGTTGTCTCTTCAATTACACTGTTGGTACGCCCCGCAGGAGCCGTGTAATGATTCGTCCCGCCACCGCCGAGGATATCCCTCTGCTTGTCGATATCTGGCTGCGTGCCTCGACGCGCGCCCACGACTTTATTCCCGAGGCCTTCTGGGTATCGCGTGCCGATGCCATGGCGCGTGACCTCCTGCCCAGTGCCGAGGAGGTCACGGTGCTCGAGGTGGAGGGCAGGGTGATCGGCTTCATCGCCCTCGACGGCGACCATCTGCAGGCGCTGTTCATCGACCCCAGGGTGCAGCGCTATGGCCATGGCTCACGGCTGATGGCCCATGCCATGGCCGGTCATGAGCGCCTTACCCTGAGTGTCTATTCGCGTAATGTGCGGGCGGTCTCCTTCTATCACCGCCTGGGGTTTCACGCCGTGAAGGAGCGCCTCGAGCCACTGACCGGGGCGAGTGAGACCCTGATGGTCTGGGAGCGCTGAGACCCTGGCCACTCGCTGCCATGCAGATCGCCTTGGACCCGGGAGTGCGGGGGGAAGAGGCCGTTAGGCGCGGCTGATCCGGTAGCGCAATCTGGGCAGCGTACGGGCGACCGGCGGCAGACGGGCCGCCATGATCAGTGCCGAGATCACGGCATACAGCAGCCACTCACCGAGGTCGGCGCGCACGACCCAGAAGAAGTGCAGCAGGACCAGAGCGAGAATGCCGTAGACCAGGCGGTGCAATGATTTCCAGCGCTTGCCCAGTCGCCGCATCGACCAGCGGTTT
>DATHXP010000358.1:0-4124 GCA_035459605.1 Halomonas sp.
GCTCGTATATTGACTTAAACGAGCATGCGCGCCTATCGGTACATGCTGCACACTGTCCTCTGTTAACCTTATGAAATATAAGCGCATCTAGTGCAGCTCGGTTGCGTGGCAACAATCAACGCGCATGCCGCATATCTCCGATGAACGTGCTGGCGACCTTTTCCGGCATGTCCGCTTAGGGTCGAAAGCGGCCTTTGAGCTCACTGTATCAGCACCCAACAATATTCTGTAGTCATACGGCGACATTTTGGCTGTCGGAGCACTGAGACTTAAGTTTGAGTGTCAGCGAGATAAAGCCGATGTGGCGTTACGCAGCCGGCAGGGTTGGTCAGGCGGTATCGGCGTTGGGGTGTCGATGATGTCGGCGTGCCGCAAGCGGGGAGCTGTCATTACGGCGTGGTGTTTAAAGCCCCGGCGCGCGGTGTGCATGCCGGGGCTGTCGTTGGCCTGTCAGACGGGTAATGGCTTACAACAGCTCTTTGCGCAGCTGGGCGGGGTCTTTGGGCGACAGCAGGCCGGGGGCGATATCGAACACGGTTCTGGCGCCGCTTTCGCCGGCCTGTGACAGCCGGTGGACGGCGCGGGCGTAGGCGACCAGCACGCTGGCGGTGAACTCGGGGTTGCTACCCAGCGCCAGGGAGTACTCGATCGTGTGCTTGTTCTGTTCGCCGGGCGCGCCGGTAACGCCGCTGCGAATCACGAAGCCGCCGTGGGGCATGCTCTGGTGATCCTTGTCGAAGGTGGCCTCATCGATGATGTGCACCGTCGTGTCGAAGTCGGCAAAGTAGTCCGGCATGGTCACGATGGTGTTGCGCACGCTGTCGGCATCGGCGTCGTTTTCCAGCACGATATAGCACTCGCGGGTGTGTTTTTCACGGGTGCTGAGGGTTGGCTGCTCGCCGCGGCGAACGCGCTGCATGGCGCTTTCGGAGGGCAGGGTGTACTGCACGCCTTTCTTCACCCCCGGCACGCGACGCACGGCATCGGAGTGCCCCTGGCTCAGGCCTTTGCCCCAGAAGGTGTAGGTCTCGCCTTCCGGCAGAATGGTTTCGCCGAACAGGCGGTTGAGTGAAAACAGGCCCGGGTCCCATCCGCCCGAGAGCATGGCCACGTAGCCGGCCTCTTGCGCCGGCGCGTCCAGGGCGGCGAAGTGCTCGTTGACCTTGGCGTGGGTGTCGAAGCTGTTCACGGTGTTGAAAAACTGTGCCAGATACGGCCCCTGCTCGGGCAGGTCGGTTCTTGAGCCGCCGCACAGGATCATCACATCAATGTCGTTTTGGTACTGTTCAACATCAGCCATCGCATGCACCGGTACGCTGGCATCCAGCGGCGTCACGCTGGACGGGTCGCGGCGGCTGAACACCGCGACCAGGCGCATGTCGGGGTTTTGCGTCAGTGCCGCCTCGACGCCGCGGCCCAGATTGCCATAGCCGGCAATCGCCACTCTGATTGGCTGAGTCATCGAAATCTATCCTTGCTGTGAAAAAAAGTATGAAAAATGCCGCGCGTACTGGCTTTTGCTCGGGGTGAAGCGCTACCGCTTGCGCCGGCCGGGGAGCATGCGGCGCACGCGATCGACGGCGAGGGCGCCGAATACCAGCTGCCTGCCAAGGCGCACTACGCTGCCCGGGCGGCGCGCGATGGGAATCAGCGCCAGGCTGCCGATGGCCAGCAGCGGAATGCGCCACTGCCAAAGCCGGTGACAGGCCCGATCCAGCGGCGCCGCGCCGCGCCGCCAGCGGGCGGCGTAGACCATCAGCTCTACGCGCTGCTGGTCTACGCGCGCCTCGAGCTCATCCTTGCGCTGCTGTCGGCTGAGGCCGCGCTTGCGGTCGGATTTCGGGGCAGGCCTGTCAGCGCCGCGGTTCATCGGGTGCCTCCAGCAGTTCGCGGTCAAGGGCCAGGTGTCTGAGCGTGCTGGCCAGCAGAGTACGCCGGCGCGCCATACGCATCACCCAGGCTATCACCAGCAGGCCGCTGATGATCAGCACGCCCGCCGAGACGCCGATGGCGGCCAGGCGATGGCTTTCCCAGAAGATCACGATGATCAGCGTAGTCAGCGCGCCCAGACCCAGCAGCAGCAGGATCAGGCTCAGCCCGGCCAGCAGCGCCATGGTGACCAGGCGGGCTCGCTCCTCCTCAAGCTCCAGCACGGCGAGACGCAGGCGCGTCTCGCCGGTGGCCACCAGGCTGCCGATTACATTCTTTCCGGCATCAAGTACGCGCTGTGCCGGTCCTTGGCGCTTTGACATCAGCGGCGGCCGAGCAGTACGCCGACGACGACACCAATGGCGGCGCCGATGCCGATACTCGTCCAGGGATTGTCATGCACATAGCGATCATAGGTCTCGGCCTGTTCGCTCACGGTGTCGCGGGCGCTGTGGTAGATCTCTTCGCCGCGCGCTTCCAGGCGGGCACGCGTCTCGGCAAGGCGTTTCTGAGCGTTCTCGCGCAGCTCCTTGATGTTGCTGCGCGAGTCGTCGGCGGTGGCCCTGAGCATCTCCTCGACGGTTTCGGTGAGGTGCTGGATGTCGTCTTGAAGCTGGCGCGTGGTGGGACGCTTGGGAGTGCGATCAGCCATGGATGTCTTCCTTTTTCAGTGATGAGCTTCATGGTGGTTAGCGATTCAGGCCGGCAATGATTGCCTGGGCACTGGTAGCGACAGGCGTTACTGGTCAAAGGTTCCCGTCGTGTACAGAGGGTTCATGCTGAAGCCAATGCTCAGACGCTGCACTTCACGATCGTAATCGATCAGACTGTCACCATAGCCATAATAGTACTGAACGTGGCCGCGCACTTTGCCAAACAGCGGCCAGGAGTAATCGATCTGCGAGCCCATGTTGCCCTTGCTCGGGTTGCCGCGCCACTTTACGGTGGCCTCCTGGCCGCCAAATAGCTGCCGGCCAATGACGATGTCGCCATAGCCCATGTAATCGTCGATGTCGGGGTTGTCGTCGTCGCTTTCGCTTTCTGGAATACGCCAATAGGGCGCGATTGACAGCGCCCAGTTGTCCTTGACGAAGGTGGACGACATGGTAACCCGGTTCCAGCTGCGCGACAGTGGGTCCGAGCGACCGTTGGACTGGTGGCTGATGCCAACGCGGTTGTTGATATTGGTCCAGCCAAGAAACGTGGCATTGTTGTCGAAATCGAGAAACACTTCCGGTTCGTAGTTGGTCTCGCGAAACGGCGAAGAGGCCGTCGTATTGTAGGCCTGCCACCAGCTGCGCTGGGTATAGCCAAAGTAAAGGTCGCCATTGCCAAAGAGCAGGTTTTCGACAAGATTGTACTTGGCGCTGAACTGGAACAGCACTTCCAGCCGATCCGGTGAGGTGGTGTCGTCGATGTGGCGGAAGGCGGCGTTGTTTGGCGTCGCAGTATAGCTCAGCGGCAGCAGATAGTTGCGCCGATGCGTGGTGATCGCCAAGGGATTGTACTTGGATTCCGCCTCAAGCAGCCGGCGTTCGACCGCCTTTTCACTCAGGCTGGGCTCTGCCGCGGTTTCAGCGGCTTGCTCGCCGGGCTGGGACATGTCGAGAGCCAGCTCATTGTCGATGGAGCGCCCGGTCTGACCTTCTTTTTCGGCAACGGGCGGCTGCCCGCCGGGGATGGGGCTGGGTGCTACAGCCGGTGTCAGCTGCGCGCGCAGCGCTTGTATCTCGGCTTCCAGAGACTCGATCCGCGCCTGAATAGCCCGCTGCTCGGCAGCATCCGGAGCGCTGCGTTCCCCGCTGCGCTGGGCCTGGGCCTGGAGCGTCAGGCCGCCGGTGACTAGAGCAATGATGCAGAAATCGAGAATAACCAGTTGGCCGCGGTAGTCGGAAAGACTGATATCGGACGAAGCGTGATTGATCACATTTCTGATCGTGACAGGGGGCAGCTTGTCGCCGATATCCAATCCTTGCGACTGCCCATTAAGGAACGTAAACAGTCCCAATAGTAGGACCACAATAGCCAACAGGATACGAGGCCACCGAGGCCTTGAAAACAGGCATGGCGATGCCAGGAAGCCGGATTTCGGTTTCATTTTGAATGCATTAAGTGGAAAAAAGGGCTAAAAACCGGACATGCTCCGGCACTGAAGAGAGATACCGGGCACGCCGGTCAACACTCCATTAACCATC
>DATHXP010000359.1:0-4885 GCA_035459605.1 Halomonas sp.
GGCCTCGATGGTCAGATCGACGCCGTCAAGGGCTACAACGTCGCGCCCGAAGCGCTTGTGCAGACCCTGCATCGCGATGGAGGAGGCCTGTCGGGCCACTTCGCTTTGCACCGTATCTTCTCCTGCCGAGCGTGCACTCGATGACGCGATGGCTTCCGCCGTGATGGTATTGCTCATGGAGGTGCCCTCTTGGTTCTCGGTAGCCCGGCTCACAGCCGGTCCCGCAGTTTATAATAATTAGTGGCCAGCACCAGCAGCGGCTTGCGCAGCTGGCGGCCGCCGGGGAAGCGGCGATGGGGTATGGCCGCGAAGGCGTCGAAACGCTCGCTCTGCCCCGCGATGGCCTCGGCCAGCAGCTTGCCGGCGAGCCCCGACAGCGCCATGCCGTGGCCAGAGTAGCCCTGGGCGTAGTAGACGTTGCTCCCCAGCCGGCCGAAGTCCGGCGCTCGATCGAGGGTGATGGCCACGTCGCCGCCCCAGCGATAGTCGATACGCACTCCCTCGAGCACCGGAAAGATCCGCGCGATCTTGGCATCCATGCGCGCCTGCAGTCCGCGCGGCTCGCGGCCGTCGTAGCTGACCTCGCCGCCGTAGATCAGGCGCCGGTCGGCGGAGAGCCGGTAGTAGTCGAGCACGAAGTTGGCATCCGACAGGGCGTCGTTCTTCGGCAGCACCCGAGCCGCTTGCGCGGCGGAGAGCGGTTCGGTGGCGATCATGTAGTTGGCGGCGCGCATGATGCGCCCCGAAAGTTCCGGCATCAGATCCGCCTGGTAGGCATTGGTGCCGAGCACCACGAAGTCCGCGGTTACCCGGCCCCGTGCGGTATTCACGGTGGCGGGCTGGCCGCGACGGATTTCGACGGCGGCGCTGTGCTCGTGAATGACCACGCCGGCGCGGCGGGCCGCCCGAGCCAGACCCAGGGTGTAGTTAAGGGGGTGCAGATGGCCGCCCTCGGCATCGAGCAGCGCCGCCGGATAGGCATCGCTGACCACATGCTCGCGCAGCGCCGCCCCCTCGAGCATGGTCATGCCGTCGTAGTCATAGTCGCGGGCCATGCGTTCTTGAAACTCGGACAGCTCCTTCACGTGGCGCGGCTTCACCGCCGCATGCAGGTAGCCCCAGGCCAGCTCGCAGGGAATGGCGTGACGCTCGATCAGCTCGGCGGTCAGGCGTACCGCCTCGCGGCTCATTTCCCAGATTTCGCGGGCTCGCTCGCGGCCCAGCGCCTTCTCCACGGTGGCGATGTCGGTGCCCAGGCCCGGCAATATCTGGCCTCCGCTGCGCCCGGAAGCGCCGTGGCCGATCTCGCTGGCCTCGAGCAGCACCACCGCGTAGCCCCGCTCGGCCAGGTGCAGCGCCGCCGAACAGCCGGTAATGCCGCCGCCGACAACGCAGACGTCGGCCCGCACATCGCCCTCCAGCGCAGGGCAGTCGCCGAGCTGGACGGCGATAGAGTCGCGATACCAAGAAGCGGGATGCGAGGCGGTTTTGACCATAGGAACTGTCCTGCGCTTGTTGTTGAATTGTTGTTGAATTGTTATGAGACCTGCCATGCCTAAGTTCACGCAGCGGCTGAAACGGCATCATCGCGGCAACGGTCGAGTTCCAGTTTTAGACTACGCCACCAAAGACTGTCAAGTATAAAACAACAAAGAACACGGCTGTTTTTTTAAAGCATTGTTTTAAAACAAATTTTATTAAAACAAAGCATGGCAATGTCAATAATTAACTCCAACATGCAGAGTCCCGCTCACTCAGCAGCATCATGCCCTGTTCGATATCCGCGGCAATCGCCGCACAGAAGCCCTCACGATCACCGCGGGCCAGTGCGTCGGTCACTTCGCGATGATGATCATCGGCAATCGTCGAGGCGCCCCAGCGCGTGCAGATGTAGCGCATGCTCGGCCCGTATTGCAGCCACAGGATCTCGATCAGCGGCAGCAGAACGCATGACCGGCTGAGCCGATAGATATGGAAGTGGAATCGATAGTTATTGCGCATATAGCTGGGAATATCGGCCTGCTCGATAGCGACGTCGATCCGCTCGTCGATGCTCCTCAACGCGCCGATATCCTTGCTGGTGATGTGCGCGAAGGCCTGGCGCGAGACTTCGGTTTCCAAGCTCTTGCGGGCGAACAGCACCTCCACGAAGCGTTCACGACTCAGCTCGGGAACGATGATCTTGCGGCTGTCGGAAAATACCAGCGCGCCCTCGGTGACCAGCCAGCGCAAGGCCTCCCGCGCCGGCATTGCGCTGGTGCCATACTCACTGGCGATACTGCGAATCGAAATCGTCTCACCCGGCGTGAAATCCCCCTCGCACAGGCGCGCACGCAGCGCTCGATGAAGGCGCATCGAGGCGGTGTCCGGCGAGAACCCGCCTCGCGTGGCTGTTGATTCCATGATTTCCCCGCTGTCATCGCTATGTATTCGTCGCGCGCAGAGTTGATTTCTCCAGCTTACCCCAGGATATCAATGGTCGGGTTGAGAAACCGCCTTGTGCGGCCCTTCGGCCCCTGCTAGTGTGATCACACGCATGTGATCACAGCATCCTACAACAACACTGGGCCGCACAACATGCGACCAAAGAGACCCTGACGACATCCCCTTATTCCGCTCGACGATCGTTTCGGCAACGCCCTGCTGGCCGCCGGCATGTGGTACTACCAGCTGCTCGAAAAATTGCGCTAGCCGCCCTCTGAAGCCACAGCAACGAACGCTCAAGGTGATCCATGCACTGCGAATCGCACCACAGTTTCTGGGCCTCCACCGTTGCCGAACGGCCCGATCCACGCCCGCGCCTGAGCGCACCGATTCAGGCCGATGTAGCCATCGTCGGTGCGGGCTTCACCGGACTGTGGACCGCCTACTATCTGAAAACGCTATCGCCCGGCCTGGAGATCGCCGTGCTAGAGGCCGAACGCGTCGGCCATGGAGCCTCGGGGCGAAACGGTGGCTGGGTGGTGGGCAACCTTGCCGGGCTGGAACGTCATATCGGCGATTTATCGCTGCTGCAGCGCCGCGAGTGCTGCCGAGCGGTGGCAGACAACGTCGATGAGATCGGCGCGGCGCTGGCTCAGGAAGGCATCGAAGCCGACTTCAACAAGGGCGGTGCGCTCTACGCCGCGGCCCGCTATCCCGACCAGGTCACCCTGCAGCAGGATTACCTGCATCACCTGCACGAACTCGGCCACAGCGAAGAAGACTGCTACTGGCTGGACGCTGAGCGAATGGCCGAAATGGTCCGCTTCCGCGGCGGATACGGCGGGATCTATCACCGCCAGGTCGCGACCGTTAACCCCGTCAAGATGGTCACCGGCCTGGCCGCAACCGTGGAGCGGCTGGGCGTGGCGATCTATGAGGAAAGCCGCGCTATCGACCTCGCTCGGCATCGGGTCAGCACGCGGGAAGGGGCGATCGATGCTCCGCTCATCGTCTGCGCCACCGAAGGCTACGCCGAACGCTTCCACGACTTCAGCAGGTACGTCATCCCGGTGCAGAGCCTGGTAATCGCGACCGCGCCGCTGCCGGCCGAGGTGTGGCAGGAGATCGGCATGACCGAGCGCCTCGCCTTCGCCGACGCCAGCCGCCTGATCAACTACGGCCAGCGCACGGCGGACGGGCGCATCGTCTTCGGCGCGCGCGGCACCTACGCCTTCGGTGCCAAGCCCAGGCACGGGCTGGCCATCACCCCGAAGGATATTGCCATGCGCCGGGACTTGCTGGTGGATCTCCTTCCCGCCCTGGAGGGCGTCGAGATCACCCACGGCTGGGGCGGCTCGCTTGGCCTGTCGCGCCGCTTCCGCCCCCATGCGATTCTCGACCGCAGCAGCGGTATCGCCACCGCCGGCGGCTATGCGGGGGAAGGAGTCGCCGCCGCGCACCTCTTCGGCCGCACCCTGGCCGACCTGATTCTCGAGCGCGATTCTCTCCTGGCGAAGATGCCCTGGGCCATCGCCAACGCCGGCCATCGCCAGCTGTTGAAGCGCTGGGAACCCGAGCCGCTGCGCTGGCTAGCGGCGCAGGCGATCACCTGCAGCTACGCTGGTGAAGAGGCGCTGATGAGGCGAGCAAAACCGGCGCCGCTGATCAAGCCGGCGCTAACGAGAATGAACGACATCTTCGCGTCGATCATCGAGTAAAGTGGCATCGCCTGGGCAACGCCGAGTCGCACGGAGCACGCAGCGGCGCCCGATACGTCAGGAAAAGCTGACGTCAACGTGACTAAAACGACATTCCTCTTACGCAAGAACTGGGCCATGCTGGACATATCCATGACACGACAGGAGTTCCAGGCCATGTTTCAGACTCAGCCAGTAGACGAGGTGGCGCTCCAGGCGCAGCGCAGGTCCGGCGTTCAGCCGTCGACGGCGCTCAACCGACACTTCTGGATGCCCTTCACCAGCAACCGCGACTTTCACGCCCACCCGCGGGTGATCACCGGGGCCGAGGGCCGCTACTTCATCGATGATCAGGGGCGCAGGCTGTTCGATTCGCTGTCGGGGCTGTGGTGTTCCGGCGCCGGCCACAACCGCAGCGAGATCCAGCAGGCGGTGGCCGCCCAGCTCGGCAGCCTGGACTATGCGCCGGGATTTCAGGTGGCCCATCCGCTGGCCTTCCAGCTGGCCGAGAAAGTCGCCGGTATCACGCCCGACGGCCTCGATCACGTCTTCTTCACCGACTCCGGCTCCGAGTCGACCGATACCGCCATCAAGATGGTCAAGGCCTACTGGCGGATCAAGGGGCGGGCCGAGAAGGTGCGCATGATCGGCCGCGCCAAGGGCTATCACGGTGTCAACATCGGCGGCACCAGCGTGGGCGGCATCGGCGGCAACCGCAAGCACTACGGCGAGCTGTACGATGCCAGCCACCTGCCGCATACCCT
>DATHXP010000360.1:0-6721 GCA_035459605.1 Halomonas sp.
GGAGTAGCCGCACACCGGGCAGGCAAAGCGCGCCGAGAAGGCGATCTCCTCGGCCTCGCCGTCCATGAAGTGCACCGCGGCCACGCCGTCGGCCAGGCCCAGCGCGGTCTCGAACGACTCGGCCAGGCGCTGGGCCAGGCCGTCGCGCACCTTGATACGGTCCACTACCACGCTGATGTCGTGCTTCTTCTGCTTGTCCAAGGGCGCGATATCGTCGAGCTCCAGCACCTGATCGTCGACCATGGCGCGAACAAAGCCCTGGGCGCGCAGCTCGGCCAGCAGCTGCAGGTGCTCGCCCTTGCGGCCCTTGACCACCGGGGCCAGCAGCATCAGCCTGCTGCCCTCGGGCAGCGCCAGCACCTGGTCGACCATCTGCGAGATGGTCTGGGCCTCGAGATCCTCGCCGTGCTCGGGGCAGCGCGGCGTGCCCGCTCGGGCGTAGAGCAGGCGCAGGTAGTCGTAGATCTCAGTGATGGTGCCGACGGTGGAGCGCGGATTGTGCGAGGTCGACTTCTGCTCGATGGAGATCGCCGGCGACAGCCCTTCGATATGGTCGACGTCGGGTTTCTCCATGATCGACAGAAACTGGCGCGCATAGGTGGAGAGCGACTCCACGTAGCGGCGCTGGCCCTCGGCGTAGAGGGTATCGAAGGCCAGCGACGACTTGCCGGAGCCCGACAGTCCGGTCACTACGATCAGCTTGTCCCGGGGCAGCTCGACATCGATATTCTTCAGGTTGTGGGTGCGGGCACCCCTGACCAGAATCCTGTCCATTCCCACCTCATGGCGCGCAAAAAGAGATCAATTATACGCGGCCGCGCCGGGCGCGGGCAAAGAGAGCGGCGGCGTGGCGTTTCCAGAGCTACTGCAGTTGGATACGACGAGGAGCGCCGGGGACAGGTCGAAGAGAGGGTCCTACGCCATGGATGGCGTAGGTAGCGCCCATGGACGGGTTCACAGCGCCCCCTCGAAGACCTGTTGCCGGATCAGCTCCGAGCCACAAGATCAGCGGTAATAGCCCGGGTGGCGTTTCCTGCACGGCGGCGAACGGTTAGAATGTGTGCTCCACTCTGGGCGTGGCGCCCTGTCTACGGATATTTCAATTGCTATGCCAAAGGTTTCAGGACTGCTGCTAGCCTCCGAGCGTCGCGCCATCACCGGCCTGGCCGGGCTCTACGCGTCGCGGATGCTGGGCCTGTTCATGGTGCTGCCGGTGCTGGCGCTGTATGCCGATGCGCTAAGCGGCTCCACGCCGCTGCTGATCGGTCTGGCGCTGGGTATCTACGGCCTTACCCAGGCCGCGCTGCAGATTCCGTTCGGTCTGCTGTCGGACCGCATCGGCCGCAAGCCGGTCATCGCCCTCGGGCTGTGCCTGTTCATGCTGGGCAGCATCGTGGCGGCCCAGGCCGATAGCATCCAGGGCATCATCCTCGGCCGCTGCCTGCAGGGCAGCGGCGCGGTGGCCGCGGCGATCATGGCGCTGCTCGCCGATCAGACCCGCGAACAGGTGCGCACGGCGGCCATGGCCACCATCGGCCTGTCGATCGGCGTGGCCTTCGCCGTGGCCATGGTGGTGGGGCCGCTGGTATCGGCACGCTTCGGCCTGTCGGGCGTGTTCTGGCTGACCGCCGGGCTTGCGCTCGTCGGCCTTGGCGTGCTGTGGAAGCTGGTGCCGCCGGCGCCGCGCCGCGCGCGCCATCGCGATGTCGGGCTCGACCGCAGCCAGCTGTCGGCGGTGTTCGGGCGCCTCGACCTGTGGCGCCTGGATATCTCGATCTTCTCGCTGCACCTGCTGCTGATGGCGATCTTTGTGGCGGTACCGCTGCGCCTGGTCAACGCCGGTATCGCGGTGGAGCGCCACGGCTGGGTCTATCTGGCGATCATGGGACTGGCCTTCGTGGTCATGGTGCCGCTGGTGATCATCGCCGAGAAGCGCCGTCGCATGAAGCTGATGTGCCTGAGCGCCGTGGCTGGCATCACCCTGAGCCTGCTGGGGCTGGGCCTGGTCGGCGGCCTGGCCGGGCTGCTGGGCTGGCTGCTGGTGTTTTTTATCGCCTTCAACCTACTCGAGGCCACGCTGCCCTCGATGCTCAGCAAGCTGGCGCCGGCCGGCGCCAAGGGCACCGCCATGGGCATCTACTCCACCAGCCAGTTCCTCGGCGCCTTCCTCGGCGGGGTGATGGGCGGCTGGCTGTCCCAGCAGTGGGGGCTTGGCGCGGTGTTTTTCGGCTGCGCACTGCTCGGGCTTGGCTGGTTCGTGGTCATGATCGGCATGACGCCGCCGCGCCATCTCTCCAGTGAAATCGTGGCGCTGGACGAAAGCCATCACGATGATAGCCTGGACACCCTGATGGAGAAATTTGCCGACGTTGCCGGGGTCGAGGATGTCATGCTGGTGCCCGGCGAGCGCCTGGCCTACCTCAAGGTTGACCACGACCGGCTCGACGAGCAGGCACTGGCTGCGCTGGTCAAGCGCGAGCCGAGCGAAGTCAGCTGAATGATCTGCGGTGCTACCGGAGAGCGCCGGGTCGTGCGACCATGGCCAGCAGCGGCGCCTGTCGCTGGCGTCCTTCCCATAGCCGCTTAAAGCACACTATAAAAGGAGTCAATCATGGCCCGTGGCATCAACAAGGTCATTCTCATTGGTAACCTCGGTCAAGATCCGGAGGTCCGCTTCACGGCCTCCGGCACGGCGGTGGCCAACCTCAGCCTCGCCACCTCGGATGTCTGGACGGATCGGCAGACCGGTCAGCGCCAGGAGCGCACCGAATGGCACCGGGTGGTGATGTTCAACAAGCTGGCCGAAATCGCTCAGCAGTACCTCAAGAAGGGCTCCAAGCTCTATGTCGAGGGACGCATACAGACGCGCAAGTGGCAGGACCAGAACGGCCAGGACAGGTACAGCACCGAGATCGTTGCCAATAATATGGAGATGCTCGACAGCCGCGGCAGCCAGGGCGGTGCCGGCTATGGCGGCGGTCAGTATCAGCAGCAGGGCAGCTACGGTGGCGGCCAGCCTCAGCAGCAGCCCCAGCAGGGAGGTAACCATGGCGGCGGCCAGCAGCAGCCCCAGCCGGCGCCCGCTCAGGGTGGCGGTCAGCAGCAGGGTGGGTTCGGCGCGCCCGACCCCGGCAGCTTCGATGATTTCGACGATGAGATTCCGTTCTAAGCTGCCGTGATATTGGCGTGGGCGATCGCCATCGATCGATAAGGAGCCGTCGTGAAGCTGCTGGTGCTGGATGCCGGACACTGCCTAAGCGTTGCCCTGACTCGCGAAGCTGCGCGCCGTCGGGATGTTGAACTGAAGCTTGAGTCGGCTCGCTCGGTGAGTGCCGACCGGCTGGCCGAGGCGGCGCCATATGCGCTGGTTGTTCCGCCCATGGTTCAGCCGCTGGAGGCTCAGCCGGCCGCAGTAAGAGCCCATGTTGAGGCGGTGGAGGCCTGCGTCGAAGCTTGCCTGGCGCAGGACGTGCCGCTGGTGTGGTGTGTCTCCGACCAGCTCTATGAAGACGGCTTCGATGCGCCCATCGACGAGCATGTGATTCCGGCGCCGCGCAACGAGGGCTTGAAACAGCTGATACGCGTCGGCGACCGGATTCGTGCCGAGCTGCCCCGGCACCTGATAGTGCGGCTGGGGCCGCTGTTTGCGCTGGATGGCGAGCATGCCTGGCTTGGCGAGCTGCTGGATACCCTGATCGCCGGCGGCGAGCTGAGGGCGGCATCGGATATCATCTTCTGCCCGACCTCGGCTGACGCCGTGGCCATGGCGCTGATCGGTATGCTTCAACAGCTGTCGTGCGGGGCGAAGGCCTGGGGCAGCTATCATCTGGCCGGTACCGAGCCCGTCAGCGCCTATACCTTCGTGTCGACGGTGCGCACCCAGCTCGAGACGCGCCTCGAGGGGCGGGGAGAAGAGGTTAAGCTGGGCACCGTCAAGGCGCTCAACCATCATCATGAGCATCCCCTGCGCCGCGTGCTCAACTGCCGCCGCGTGCTGGGTGCCTTCGGCGTGCACCAGAAACCCTGGCGACTGGAAGTCGGACGCATGCTGGACCTGTGGTGCCAGGCGCGGGACGACCAGCACGCGCCGTCGGACAAGATCGAGCAGTGATGAACCGGCTACGCAGCACTGTCTTCTATATCGGCTACTTCGCCGCCATGCTGGTGTGCGGGGCGCTGTTTCTGCCGCCGTCGCCCTTCCTTCCCCTGCGCTCGCGCTATCGGTTGCTGAATCTCTACAATCACTTCATCGTGGCCTGGTTCCGAATGGCCTGCGGCGTGCGCTACGAGATCTCCGGACTCGAGCGGCTGCCGCCTGGCCCCTGCGTGCTGCTGTCCAACCACCAGAGCGAGTGGGAGACGGTCTATCTGCAGCTGCTCAAACCGCCGGTGTGCACGGTGCTCAAGAGAGAGCTGCTGAATATCCCGATCTTTGGCTGGGGGCTGCGGCTGCTGCACCCCATTGCCCTGGATCGCTCCAGGCCGGCGCGGGCCATGCGCCAGGTGCTGAGCCAGGGTGTGCAGCGCCTGCAGGAGGGGCTGTCGGTACTGATCTTTCCCGAAGGAACTCGCGTCGCGCCGGGGCAGCGACGTCGCTACAACAAGAGCGGGGCGGTGATAGCCTGTCGCGCCGGGGTGCCGGTGGTGCCGGTGGCGCACAACGCCGGCGAGCGCTGGCCGCCCCACAGCTGGGTCAAACAGCCCGGGATGCTGCGCATGGTGGTGGGGGAGGCCATCGATACCGCCGGCCGCAGCCCAGAAGAGGTGCTGGCCGAGGCAGAGAGCTGGATCGAGGCGCGGCTGGGCGAGATTTCCGAGGTGCCGCGACCTGCACAGGCAGAGGCCCCGGCCAAGCGTATTCCCGTTTAAGGAAACACTGAATAAATGTCTGCATGGACGAATCGCTGCGTTGCGCGGTACTCGAAGACTCGCTTAACTTCATGTTATGTCTCGTCTTCTGCGTGCCGTGCGCCTTGCGCTTCATTCCATTCGCCGATTTATTCAGCGCTTTCCTGAGCCTGGATTGAGTAGAGGGTCTATCAAAAAGGGCGCCCCGCTGCGGGGCGCCCTTTTTGGTGGTGGTGGCTGACTTTACGCGCTCAGCTATTACGGTACTTTTGCAGCACAAGGCAGGCGTTGGTGCCGCCAAAGCCGAAGCTGTTGGACAGCACGCGCTCGATGGCAACGTCACGGCGCTCGGTCACGATATCGAAGCCGTCGGCCTGTTCGTCGAGGTTTTCAATATTGGCCGAGGCGGCGATGAAGTCGTTTTCCATCATCAGCAGCGAGTAGATCGCTTCCTGCACGCTGGTAGCGCCCAGGGAGTGTCCGGTCAGCGACTTGGTCGAACTCATCGCCGGGGTGGCGTCGCCGAACACGTCGCGGATCGCCTTGAGTTCGGACATGTCGCCTACCGGCGTGGAGGTGCCGTGGGTGTTGATGTAGTCGATGTCGCCCGTCACGTCGGCGATGGCCTGGCGCATGCAGCGCACCGCGCCGTCGCCGGAAGGAGCAACCATGTCATGACCGTCCGAAGTAGCGCCATAGCCGACCAGCTCAGCGTAGATTTTCGCGCCGCGCGCCTTGGCGTGCTCCAGCTCCTCGAGCACCAGCATGCCGCCACCGCCGGCAATCACAAAGCCGTCACGGGCTTGATCATAGGGCCGCGAGGCCCTGTCCGGGGCGTCGTTGTACCGGGTCGATAGCGCCCCCATGGCATCGAACAGGCAGGACAGCGTCCAGTGCTCCTCCTCGCCGCCGCCGGCGAAGACCACGTCCTGCTTGCCCAGCTGGATCTGCTCCATGGCGTTGCCGATGCAGTGCGCCGAAGTGGCGCAGGCCGAGGAGATCGAGTAGTTGAGGCCCTTGATCTTGAACGGTGTGGCCAGGCAGGCGGAGACGGTGCTGCTCATGGTGCGGGTGACCCGGTAGGGCCCCACGCGGCGCAGCCCTTTATCGCGCAGGATGTCGGCGGCCTCGACCTGGTTGGAGCTGGAGGCGCCGCCGGAACCGGCGATCAGTCCGGTGCGCTCGTTGGAGACCTGTTCGGGGGTGAGGCCGGCGTCTTCGATGGCCTGGGCCATGGAGATATAGGCATAGGCGGCGGCATCCCCCATGAAGCGGCGCAGCTTGCGGTCGATCAGCGCCTCCTGGTCAATCTCTACCGTCCCCGCCACGTGGCTGCGAAAGCCGAGTTCGGCGTATTCGCTCTTGAAGCGAATGCCCGAGCGGCCATGGCGCAGCGCCTCGAGAACCTGTGTTGCGTCGTTGCCCAGGCAGGAGACGATGCCCAGGCCGGTGACTACCACTCGTCGCATGGAAGTCTCCTGATCAGAAGTTCGCAGTGGAAGTAAACAGGCCGACGCGCAGATCGTTGGCCTGATAGATATTGCGGCCATCGACCGACACCGTGCCGTCGGCCATGCCCAGAATCAAGCGTCGGGTAATGATACGCTTGATGTTGATATGGTAGGTCACTTTTTTGGCCTCCGGCAGGATCTGCCCGGTGAATTTGACGTTGCCGCAGCCGAGCGCACGTCCGCGGCCCGGGTGGCCAAGCCAGCCCAGATAGAAGCCCACCAACTGCCACATGGCGTCCAGTCCCAGACAGCCCGGCATCACCGGATCGCCCGGAAAATGACAGTCGAAAAACCACAGGTCGGGATGGATATCCAGCTCGGCGATCAGCTCGCCCTTGCCGTATTCACCGCCTTCTTCGTGG
>DATHXP010000361.1:0-5015 GCA_035459605.1 Halomonas sp.
CGGGCACAACGTCTTTGCCGCCGACAATGGCGATACGCTAGGCACCGAGACGCTGAAACAGGCGGTTGCCGGGCTGCTCGAGCTGATGCCGGCCTCCATGGCGCTGTTTGCTCCCAACCTGAACTCCTATCGCCGTTTCCAGCCCGGGCTCTATGTGCCAATGAGCCCAAACTGGGGCTACGACAACCGCTCCGTGGCGATTCGCATTCCCTCGGGGCCCAACCAGGCACGGCGCATCGAACATCGCGTCGCCGGCGCCGACGTCAACCCTTACCTGCTGTTGGCCACCCTGCTGGCCTCAATTGACCACGGCCTGGGCCACAAGCTGACCCCCGACGACGCCGTTACCGGCAATGCCTACGACCAGTACGAGCCAAGCCTGGCCAACAGCTGGAGCCAGGCGCTGGATCTGCTCGAAGAGAGCCAGCCGCTGGCCGAGGCGCTGGGCGAAGACTTCCTGCACGTATTCATTGCCAACCGCCGGGCCGAACGCAATCTGGCCATGCTGAAAGTCAGTCAGCTGGAGTACGACTGGTACCTGCGCCACGTTTAGGCGGCGCTTCGTCGAGCAGCGTCTCGACGCTTTCCACCTCGCCGCAGCGCTCCGGGGTATAGCCCGGCAAGGCGGCGACGGCGGCGCGAAACGCCCGGCTGGACAGCACTTTGCGCAGCTGCACCAGCCGCGGGTCGCTCAGGCTGCGCTGGTGGCACACCAGCAGGTAGTCTTCGCTGGCCAGATGCACAAACTCCAGCCCGAAACGCCGCGCCGCGGCCTCTACGCCAAAGCCCGCATCGGCCATGCCGGAGGCCACATAGGCGGCCACCGCCGAGTGGGTGTACTCCTCCAGCGGATAGCCGCTGATACCGGCGGCGGCGATACCCTCCAGGCGCAGCAGACCGTCGAGCAGCGCCCGGGTTCCCGAGTCCGCCTGGCGATTGATAAAGCGCACCTGTTGCGTCACCAGATCGGCAAGCCCCTGGATGCCCAGCGGGTTGCCGGCTCTTACCATCAGCCCCTGGCGACGCGTGATGAAGCGCAGCAGGCGATGCCCGCGCGGCTTGAGCAGGCCGCGATACTCCCGTCCCAACCCCAGTCCCAGCCCGAGACCGGCTTCGCCGCGAGCCAGATGAAAACCGGCCAGCTCGCAGGCGCCGCGGTTCAGCGCCAGCAGCGCATCTCTGGGGCTGCAGTACTGCAGGTCGAGGCGGATCTCCTGGCGCTTGAGAAAATCGGGCAGCAGCTCTACGGCATAGCCGTGGCTGGCATGGAAACGCAGCACCGGCCTGACGCCCTCCAGGGTCTGGGCGATGGCCAGATTCAGCTCCGAGCCCAGACTCTCGAGCTGCGGCCCCAGGCGCGCACTCACTCGCTGCTCGGCCCACAGCAGTTTCTCGCCCAGCGGCGACAGCCAGGCCCCGCGGCCGCGCGCCATCTCTACCAGCGGCGTGCCGAAGAACTCCGCCCACTTGTTGAGCTGGTTCCAGGCGTGGCGGTAGGAGATGCCGGCCACCTTGGCGGCCTCGGTCAGCTTGCCATGGCGATGAATCGCCCCAAGCAGCACGAACAGCTGGCGGTCAAGCTGATTGCCGGCATCGTCGCTGAAGTACCAGCCGGGCGTGATATGGATACGTTTCATATGAAGCAAGTTTCATATTTTGCCAATTGATATCCAATGCTAGCTTTAAAGCAACCTTGACGCACTAGCGTGCAGCAAAGACAACGACAAATCGCGAAAATTATGCATGATCTTGCATATAGGGGCGTTACGTTAAACGCCGCTTCACGATCACGATCAACCGTACTGACAATGACCAGGTGACCCCGATGAGCGCTTCACTCGAGTGGACCCCGGCACAGGTTCAGGACTGCATCGACGCCTTGAAGCACACGCCGGGCGCGCTGCTGCCGATTCTGCATGCCATTCAGGAACGCATCGGCCATATTCCCGCCGACAGCGTGCCGATCATCGCCGAATCCATGAACCTGACCCGCGCCGAGATACACGGCGTGATCAGCTTCTATCATCACTTTCGCACCGCGCCGCCGGGTCGCCACGTGATCCAGGTGTGCCGCGCCGAGGCCTGCCAGGCCATGGGCGGACGCCAGCTGGAGGCCCACGTCAAGACGCGCCTGGGGATTGACTATGCTGCCACCACCCCCGACGGCGGTGTCAGCCTGGAGCCCATCTACTGCCTGGGCAACTGCGCCTGCGCGCCCAATATCAGCGTGGACGAGCGGGTGCACGGCCGCATGAACGCCAAGCGCTTCGACGCGCTGGTTGACGAGCTAAGCGACTCCCTGCACACCCAGTCGCTGGAGGTGAAGTGATGACCGTTCGCGTATTCGTTCCCTGCGATACCACGGCCCTTTCCATGGGCGCCGATGACGTCGCCCAGCGCCTGCTCGACGAAGCCGAGCAGCGCGGCCAGGCGTTGGAGCTGGTGCGCAACGGCTCGCGGGGCGCCTGCTGGCTGGAGCCGCTGGTGGAAGTGGAGACCGCCGACGGGCGCCAGGCCTACGGTCCGGTCGGCGCCGAGGACGTCCCGGCGCTGCTCGACCAGGGGCTGCTGGAGGGCAGGCGCGAGCATGCCCTGGCGCTGGGCAAGGTCGACGACATCGCCTGGCTGGCCAACCAGCAGCGCTTCACCTTCGCCCGGGCCGGCATCACCGACCCGCTGAGCCTGGATGACTACCTGGCCCATGACGGCTTTCGCGGCCTCGAGCGGGCGCTTGCGCTCGACGCCCAGGCCATCGTCGACGAGGTCAAGGCCTCGGGGCTGCGCGGACGCGGCGGGGCGGCCTTCCCTACCGGTATCAAGTGGCAGACCGTGCTCGACGCGCCGGCCGAGCAGAAGTACATCGTGTGCAACGCCGACGAGGGCGACTCCGGCACCTTCGCCGATCGCATGGTCATGGAGTGCGACCCCTACATGCTGCTTGAGGGCATGGTAATCGCCGGCCTGGCGGTGGGCGCGACCCAGGGCTATATCTACGTGCGCTCGGAGTATCCGCTGTCGTGTCGCATGCTCAATGAGGCCATTGAGCGGGCCGAGGCGGCGGGCTATCTGGGCG
Organism: Halomonas sp.; assembly: GCA_035459605.1. Classification (GTDB taxonomy): domain Bacteria; phylum Pseudomonadota; class Gammaproteobacteria; order Pseudomonadales; family Halomonadaceae; genus Halomonas. The sequence goes on from DATHXP010000361.1 coordinate 3,074, forward strand.
ACGACCTGCGCGGCAGCGGCCGGCGCTTCCATCTGGAGGTACGCATGGGCGCCGGCGCCTATATCTGCGGCGAGGAGACCTCGCTGCTGGAAAGCCTCGAGGGCAAGCGCGGCCAGGTGCGCTTCAAGCCGCCGCTGCCCGCCATCGAGGGGCTGTTCGGCCAGCCCACCGTGGTCAACAACGTGCTGTCGCTGGCCGCCGTGCCCTTCATTCTCGACAGGGGCGGTGCGGCCTACGCCGAGGTCGGCATGGGCCGCTCGCGGGGCACCCTGGTCGTCCAGCTGGCCGGCAACGTCAAGCGCGGCGGCCTGATCGAACTGGCTTTCGGCACCAGCCTGCGCCACGTGATGGAAGACTTTGGCGGCGGCACCTACAGCGGCCGCCCGCTGCGCGCCGTCCAGGTGGGCGGCCCCCTGGGCGCCTATCTGCCGGAGTCCCAGTGGGATCTGTCGCTGGACTACGAGGCCTTCAGCGGCGGCGACGCGGTGCTCGGCCACGGCGGCGTGGTGATGTTCGACGACAGCGTCGACATGGCCGATCAGGCGCGCTTCTCGATGGAGTTCTGCAAGGTCGAATCCTGCGGCAAGTGCACGCCCTGCCGCATCGGCTCGACCCGCGGCGTGGAGGTGATCGACCGTATTCGACACGACCAGAGCCGCGAGGCCAATCTGGCGCTGCTCGACGAGCTGTGCGAGACCATGGTCGACGGCTCGCTGTGCGCCATGGGCAGCATGACGCCGATTCCGGTGCAGAGCGCCCTGACCCATTTCCCCGACGACTTTCTGCGTACGGTAGACAAGAGCACGCAAGCCAGCGCGGAAGGAGAGCCATCATGATCGAGCACTTTGACCCCGGTTTATATGATAGAGACCTCGGCACCCCGGCCCGCGAAGGCGCGCCGGTCACGCTTGCGATCGACGGCGTCAGCGTCAGGCTCCAGGCGTCGCTGGCGTGCTGGCGCAGCACGTCGGCGACCCGGGGGCCGAGGGGAAGGTCGTCGAGGCGCTGCTGCTGCCACTCGTTGAGCTGCCGCTCGCCCAGGGGCGAGCCCTCCCAGACCAGGTCCAGGTAGACCCGGCGGTTGCCCAGGCACACCTCGCCCTCCAGCTCCCCGTCGCCGACATGGCTGCGCAGCCCGTCGAGCAGCGAGTCGAGCAGCACCAGCAGGGCGGTGGCGTCCCCCTTGAGCCAGGCGGGCATGCCCACCGGCACCACGCGCTGGCTCGGGTCGGCCTGGCGCTCGTTGAGGGCGGCCCAGAGGTCGTTGGACCACAGCGGCACCAGCCGCTCCCCCTCCTGCTGCATGCGCTCCACCAGGGAGGCGAGCTCCTCGATATCCTGCCCCAGCGACCGGCTCTCCTCGTCGATCACCCTCTCCAGGCGGCCGCGCATCTCGCCGGAGGCGCCGCGTAGGGTGGTCAGGGCGTCGGCGGCGCTGGTCAGGCTGGCGCTGTGCCGGCGAAGCCGGGGAAGGCTGTCGAGCAGCTCGGCTCGCGCCCCCATCTCGCTGGTCCAGGCCGCCGTGGTGTCGGTCAGGGTGAGCAGGGACTCCCCGTGGCTGCCGGGCACCCGGCGCAGCACGGCACGCAGCCAGCGCTCGCCGCAGGGCACCAGGACCTCCCGGGGGGAGCCGTCGCCCGGCAGCTGCCCCAGCGCATCCTGCAGGCTCGAGGCGGGCAGCAGCGCCTCCAGGCGCTTGCCCAGCCCCAGCCCGTGGTGCCCCTCGAAGAGGCTCTCGGCGGCCTGGTTGAAGAGCAGCACTCGGCGGTGCTGGTCGCAGAGCAGCAGCGGGGTGTCGAGCACCTGCAGCAGGGTCTCGAGCTCCTGGCGGATGCGCGCCGCGCTGCGGGCGCCCTCGGCGTGGGCGGTGGCCAGCCGGCCGCGGTCGGCCCGCCAGGCGTCACGTACCCGCACCAGGTCCGGCCCCAGGCCGCGCAGCCAC
>DATHXP010000362.1:0-4737 GCA_035459605.1 Halomonas sp.
GCCACTGGATCGAATTCGACGGGGTGGTCAAGGATTCCGCCGAAGGTCAGGCCGCGCTGCAGGCCAACCTGCCGCTGTGCATCGGGCTGATCTTCGTGCTGCTGGTGGCCCAGTTCAACTCCTACAAGCGCCCTCTGCTGATCGTTATCACGATTCCGCTGATCGTTGTGGGGGTTGCGCTGGGACTGCTGATCGCCAGGGCCGATTTTGGCTTCATGGTGCTGCTGGGCATCTACAGCCTGGCTGGTATCATCATCAACAATGCCATTGTGCTGATCGATCGCATCGATATCGAGCGCCGCGAGATACCGAACAGCGACCTTGACGCCATCGTTCGTGCCGCTTCGCGGCGGCTGCGTCCGATCCTGATGTCGGCGATCACCACGGTGCTGGGCTTCCTGCCGCTGATCATCGGCCGCGACCCGCTGTTCTACGGCATGGCCGCCGCCATGGCGGCGGGGCTGTTCTTGGGTACCGTGATGAGCCTCGGCGTGGTGCCGGTGCTGTACAGTTACTTCTTCGGCATCGACACCCGCCGGCCAACTCCGCAAGAGCAGCTATCATGAGCCATCCTTCACAGCGCAGCTCCTGTGACAGCTCCCAGCACACCCGACAGCGGCTGATCGAGGCGGGCATTCGACTGTTTGGCGAGCAGGGCTTCAGCGCCACCACCACCCGCCAGCTGGCCGAGGCGGCCAGCGCCAACATCGGCTCCATTGCCTACCATTTCGGCAACAAGCACGGGCTGTATCTGGCCGCGGCAGGCTATATCGCCGCTGCCCTGCGTCAGCGCCTGGGGCTATTCCCGCCCCCTATCGATGAGGCGACGCTGCCGATGGATACTGCCGATGCGCGCCGAGCGCTTCAAGCGTTTGTTCAGCACATGGTGCGGGTCTTCACCGAGGATCCCGACTGCCGCCGCTGGATGCTGATGGTCATGCGCGAACAGGCCCAGCCCGGCGCCGCCTTCGATATCCTGTACGACGATGCTTTTGGCCATCTTCAGAAGCGCGTCAGCGCGCTGATTGCGCGCATTATCGACCGCCCGCAGGAGAGTCGACGCGTCATTGTCGAAACCCATACGCTGGTCGGCCAGGTGCTGTTCCTGCTGATTGGCCGCGAGGCGCTGCTGCGCCGCCTGGGGCTGACCGACTTCGATGCCGACACGCTCGCCGACATAGACGCCGTCATCGAGCGTCATCTGAACCGGCTGTAGCCGCGCTGATCGAACCGGCCTTATGCGATAGCATTGGACCGAGCCAGGCTGCGATGCCGATAGCGCGCGGCCAACAGAGGGCCATACGGCCAGTTCAGAGCCACACGGCCACAAGGAGTGCATGTCATGGTCGAAGTCAGGGTGACCCGTACGGCTCTTGTACCGGACCCGCTGCGCGTCAGCCGCTATCAGAAGGCGCCGGAGCTGGGGCCAAGGGTCCTGTTCTTCAGCGGCGGCACGGCGCTCAACGAGGTGGCCAGCCGCTTGCAGCACTATAGCCACAACACCATTCATCTGGTCACGCCCTTCGACTCCGGCGGCAGCTCGGCGAAGTTGCGCGACGCCTTCGACATGCCGTCCATCGGCGATTTGCGCAATCGCCTGATGGCATTGGCCGACGACAGCGTGCTGGGCCATCCCGAGGTCTATCGGCTGTTCAACCACCGTCTGCCCCACAGGGCGGCGGCGGTGACGCTGCGCAACACCCTGTCCGAGCTGGTATCGGGCCGGCATCCGCTGACCGCCGACATTACCGACTCCATGCGCCAGCTGATCTGCAATCAGCTGGGCTTCTTCCAGCAGCAGATGCCGGAAGACTTCGACCTGCGCGGCGCCAGCATCGGCAACCTGATTCTCGCCGGCGGCTATCTGAACAACCACCAGCAGCTGGATCCGATCATCTTTCTGTTCTCCCGGCTGGTGCATGTCCGCGGCACGGTACGCCCCGCCGTCAACGAGAGCTATCATCTGGCGGCCATCCTCGACGACGGCAGCCAGGTGCTCGGCCAGCACTGCATGACCGGCAAGGAAGTTCCCCCGCTGGGCTGCGCCATCTCGCGTGTCAGCCTCTCGTCGCAACGCGACAGCTGGGTACCGGTCAGCGCCGCCATCAGCGACAAGAGCCTGCGGCTGATCGAGTCGGCGGAGCTGATCTGCTACCCGCCGGGCAGCTTCCACACCAGCGTCATGGCCAACCTGCTGCCAAGCGGCGTTGGCCGGGCCGTTCGCGACAACCACTGCCCCAAGGTATATATCCCCAACCCGTGCCCTGATCCGGAGCAGATCGGTCGCACTCAGCTGCAGCTGATCGATATCCTGCTGGCCGCCCTGCGCCGCGATGCCGGGGCCGACTGTCCCAATGAGGCGCTGCTCGACTTTATCCTCATCGACCGTGAACGAGGCGACTATCCCGGCGGCCTCGACGACGAGGCGGTCGAGGCGCTTGGCATCCGGCTGATCGATACGCCGCTGATCACCCCGCAAAGCGCGCCCCACTATGATCCCGACCTGCTGATCACCGCCCTGATGTCGCTGGTCTAGCCGTCGCCCTTGAATTCGGTCGCCGGCAGCGGAGATGGTATCGTAACGCTCGTCAACGGCCTGAACCCACGTCCGACAAGGAGTATTTTCATGTCGCAGAAAATTTACTGCACCGCCAGCTTCAAGCCCAAGCCCGGCAGAGAGGAGGCGGTTTTCCGCGCCCTGCAGGCGCTGGAGCCCAACGCCCACCGCGAGGACGCCTGCCTGCTGTATACGGTGACGCGCCACATCGACAACCCCTTCGCCCAGGGCCACAGCTATCCCATCGTCTTCCACGAGATCTGGGCCAACCGCGCCGCCTTCGAGGCCCACTGCCAGCGCCGCGAAATCCGCGAGTTTTTCGCCACCCACCTGGAAGACCCCGACGGCGATATCGAAGACGCCAACGTCTGCGTCTATACCGACGAGCCGATCGACTACGATGCCCCCGACGTCTGACCCTAACCCACTTGGCCTTGAGGTTTGTCACCGCCGATGAGAATTGTGTTTCGCTACTTCTTTCGTGGCCTGCGCCTGGTGCTGGCGCCCGTCATGATAGTTTCCGAAAAGCTGTCAACGCCCAGGAGCGCCATCGAGCGCTCCCCCGAGGAGCAGGCCCGGGTCGACGAGGCCTGCAAGCGTCTCGCGCTCTATCAGTTCCGCACCTGCCCGTTCTGCATCAAGGTGCGCAGGGAAATCGCCCGCCTGGGGCTCGACATCGAGCTGCGCGACACCCAGCATGACCCCGAACACCGCCAGGCACTGGCCGAGGGCGGCGGCCGGGTCAAGGTGCCCTGCCTGCGCATCGCCCACGAGCACCACGTCGAATGGCTCTACGAGTCCAGCGATATCAACGACTGGCTGAACAAGAAGTTCGGCGCTTGAGGGCCACGCCTTCTCATCCTGTGCTGAGCAACGCGCTGATGAGTCAGTGCCCCGCCGCTCTATCCTTGACCGGATAGCTTCCGCGCCCGAACGGCGACGACGGCCCGCCGCCGGCCACGGAGCGGTGGCGGTGGTAGACAAAGATCAGCGCGAGCAGCGGCAGGCCGACCACGTCGGTGATCAGCCCCGGCTTGATCATCGCCAGGGCGCAGCCCAGCACCGCCAGCCGCTCATACCAGCGCATTCGCGTTACCAGGTAGCCCTGGGTCGCGGCGACGAACGCCAGCATGCCGATGGCCGCGGTGGCAATCACCCAGCTGCCGCGCAGCCAGCTCTCCACCTGCAGGAGCAGCTCCGGGTTGAAGAAAAACATGAACGGCAGCAGCACGGTGCGCAGGTCGTAGGTGAAACCCTGCACGCCGGTGCGGACCGGGTCGGCCCGGGAAATCGCCGAGGCGGCGTAGGCCGCCAGCCCCACCGGCGGCGTATCGTCGGCGAGGATGCCGAAATAGAACACGAACAGGTGAATGGCCACCAGCGGCACATCGAGGCCCACGTCGCTTGCCAGGTTGGCAATCACCGGTGCCACCAGGGCCGCCATCACGATGTAGTTGGCCGTGGTCGGCAGGCCGATCCCCAGAATCAGCGAGGTGAGCGCCGCCAGGATCAGCACCAGCCAGATACTGCCCATGGACAGTACGCCGATGACCTGGGTCAGCCCGTAGCCCAGGTTGGTCATGGTGACCATGCCGACGATGATGCCCGCGGCAGCGGTGGCAATGGCGATGGTGGTCATGTTGCGAGCGCCTTTCTCAAGGCCCTCAAAGACCAGCCGAGCTCCCTGCCATAGCCCTTGCCCCAGCCTCATGACGCCCCCCTTCACGCCAGCCCCATGCCGCAGGCTGCGCCAGGCTTCTTGAACGAAGATCACGATGACCAACATAGCCAGGGCGTTCAGGGCGCTGCGCTCCGGCGTGAGCTGCACCCACATCAATTCATAGAGAAGAAAGGCCACCGGCACCAGATAGTGCACGCCTTTCATGAAGGTCGGCCAGAACGGCGGCAGCTCGGCGCGCGGCATGCCGGCCAGGTTCAGCTTGAGCGCCTCCAGGTGCACGGTGAATACCAGACCCATATAGGAGAGCAGCGCCGGCACCAGCGCATAGAGGATCAGCTCGGAATACGGAATGTTCAAAAACGTCGCCATGATGAAGGCCGCGGCCCCCATGATCGGCGGCATCAGCTGCCCGTTGGTCGAGGCCGCGCACTCGATGGCACCGGCCTTGATCGGCGGATAGCCGATCTTCTTCATCAGCGGAATCGTGAAGGTGCCGGTC
>DATHXP010000363.1:0-5540 GCA_035459605.1 Halomonas sp.
GGTCGAGACGGCGCTCACCGCCAAGGGCTGGCCACAGCTGCTGCCGCTCGACACCATCGACCGGCAGTCAACCCAGGAGTTCGCCCGCTGGGGCAACGCGGTGGGCAAGGTACTCGGCATCGAGCTGACGCTGGTCCATACGCCGGTGCGACCACGCACCACCGCGCTGCAACTCGCCGAGCGGGTGGATTACGGCGCCGACGTGCAGGCCCGCACCGCCGTGTTGCGCTTCAAGGCGCCCGAAGGTGACGGCAAGAGCGGCCTGCTGAGCCGTCTGTTGGGGCGCACCAGCCTGCCACACTTCGAGGCTGGCGACCTGGCCGGCATCCTGCCGCCGGGCAGCCCGGTGCCACGCTTCTACTCCCTAGCCTCGGCCTCGAAGGATGGCACCCTGGAGATCTGCGTGCGCCAGCATCCCGGTGGCCTGTGTTCGGGCTTCCTGCATGCGCTGCCGATAGGCGGCACCATCGACGCCTTTATCCAGCCCAACCCGAACTTCCGCCCCGCCTCCGGCAAGGCGCCGATCGTGCTGATCGGCGCGGGCACCGGCATCGGGCCGCTGGTTGGTTTCATCCGCCACAACACCTCGCATCACCCCATGCACCTCTACTGGGGCGGCCGTTGCCCTCAGTCCGACTTTCTCTATGAACCGGAACTCAACGCCTATCTCGAGGACAGGCGACTGACGGAGCTGAACGCCGTCTTCTCCCGCGTCGACGAACGTGCCTATGTGCAGGACAAGATCGCCGTGGATGGCGCGGAGCTACGCCGCCTGATCGAGAGTGGTGCACAGATCCTGGTCTGCGGCGGCCGGAACATGGCAGCCAGCGTCATGGCGGCGCTGAACGAGGTCATCGCGCCGCTGGACATGGACGTAGCGACGCTCAAGGCCCAGGGGCGCTATCGTGAAGACGTCTATTGATACGTCCCTGAATCTTTTCGACGTTTCGTCGAGGCCGGCAGTCGATTAGCCCAGCACCCAGTCCGCCGGCTCATGGCACAGCGGCAGATCAGGCTGGGTGCGCCGCCTGCCGAGTTCGCGACGAACAGCCTGCAAGGCGCCGCGCAGCCCCTCCTCGACGGTCGGATGATAGAACGGCATCTGGGGGGTCTCGGCCATCTCAGTGCCTCGGCCATTTCATCTCCATTTCGTCTATTATGGTGCCATTTCGACATGAGTCTACGGAGTCAGTGAATGGCACTCGCCACGACCGCCAAGCACGCCCGGCCTCAGCCCAACCGCTTGGTGGGCATGAGCTGGGCGCATTTCCTCAACGACGGTGCCGCCAACTACCTGCCGGGCGTCCTGCCGGCGATTCTGATATCGCTGAATCTGTCGGTGGCGCTGGCGGGCACGATCATGGCTGCCCTGCTGATGGGGCAGGCCCTGCAGCCGCTGGTCGGTCTGCTCGCCGACCGCGTAGGGGGGCGCATCATGGTCGCCGGCGGGCTCGTCGGTTCGTCGCTGGGCGGGGCGCTAATCGGCTTCGTCTCGGATTTCTGGTCGCTGCTGGCGGTGCTGGCGCTGATCGGGATAGCCAACTCGTTCTTCCACCCTCAGGCGCTTGCCGGCATCAGACAGCTAGGCGGTGACAGGCCCGGCATGGCCATGTCGGTATTCCTGGTGGGCGGCGAAGTGGGGCGCGGCGCATGGCCGGCCATTGCCAGCTGGGTGGTGGTTCAGTGGGGCCTGGGCTATCTGTGGGTACTCGCCTTGCCGGCCCTGCTGACCCTGCCGCTACTATGGCAGTGGGCACCCCAACTGCCTGCCCGCACGATGGATGCCACGCCCATCGCCTGGCACCAGCACGCCGGACCGATGGCGCGGCTGGTGGCATTTTCGGCGCTGCGCTCGCTGATGATCTTCGCGATCGTGACCTTCGTGCCACTGATGTGGACCCAGGCCGGCGGCTCGCTGACCACCGGCGCGAGCTTCATTACGGTGCTGCTGCTGGTCGGGGTGATCGGCAATGTGGGAGGTGGCCACCTGTCCGACAAGGTGGGACGACGACCACTACTGATCGCGGCCATGAGCCTCTCGACCGTCATGCTCGCCACCTTCCTGCTGACCAGCGGAGGCTGGCTGTGGATCGTGCTGGGCATCCTCGGCATCAGCCTGTTCGCGACGCTGCCACTAGGCGTACTCATCGCCCAGGATATCCTGCCCGAGAACCGCTCGCTGGGCTCCGGGCTCGCCCTGGGCCTCTCCAACGGCCTCGCGGCCCTGGGCATCATGGCGCTGGGGCCGGTCGCAGCCTTGTGGGGACCAACGGCACCGCTGTGGGTTGCCCTGATCGGCGGGGTCATCAGCGTGCCGCTGGCGATGGGACTGCCGGAGCACACGCCACCTCGCCGATAACGTCTAACCCTCAGGATTGAAGCATTGCCCATGACCATCGACGACATCGATTTCGCCGCACTCTATCGCCAGCATATGGCGCAATCGCAGCGCCGGCCCAAGCCGGCCAGCGCCTGGGACGCCCGGGCCGAGTCACTCGGGCGCAAGCCGCTTGGCAACGCTTACGCCGAGACCTTCATCTCGCGCATGGACTTGACCGGCTGCCGCAGCCTGCTGGACGTGGGCTGCGGCCCCGGCACCATCGGCCTGTTGCTGGCCGACCGACTCGAACAAGTCTTCGGTATGGATTACAGCCCGCGGATGCTCGAGCAGCTTGAGCACCATGCCAGCCGTCTCGGACTCGACAACGTCACGCCTCTGCTGCGCGCCTGGGAGGACGACTGGCACGACGTTCCCACGTGCGACATCGTGGTGGCCTCACGCTCCGGCATGGTGGCCGACCTGCAGGACGCCCTCGCCAAGCTCAATACCCACGCCCGCCAGCGGGTCTACATGACCCAGCTGGTCGGCGGTCACTTCTTTGATATCGAACTCGCGTCGCTGCTGGGGCGTCAACGGACCTCCGCGCCCGACTACATCTATACCGTCAATCTGCTGCATGCCCAGGGCATTCATCCACGACTGAGCTATATCGAGATTCCCAGCCGCCTGGCCGGCACCCGGGATTTCGACGAGTTCGCCCAGCGGGTGGCCTGGTCGCTGGGCGAGCTGAGCGCCATGGAGATCGCGCGACTCGAGGCCTGGTACCGCGCCGACCCCGGGCGCGCCGCCGCGGGAGGCGCTCCCATGCGCTGGGCGCTGATCGACTGGGAGCCATCTGGGTAGCGGCCGATTGGATACCCTCAGAGCAGCGCTGTGTAGCTGCAACCATAGCGTAAATCCACTCGGTTTCTGTCTTGACGATGGGCTCCACTCTAGCTCTGCTTTGATCCCCGACCGCTCCTCTGCAACAATCACCCTTTGCAGCGATCGGCTCCTGCGCGGCAGGAAGCCCCAGCCTCTTGGCGTATCCGCCAGACAAACAGGGCGTCCACAATACCATGCGAGTCTTGCTCTACAGCGATCTAGACGCGGCATCGATTCCCGGCTTCCAGAAGCTGCGCACCGCCCTGGAGGCGGACAATTTTCGACAGGCCGATGTGCGCAAGATCGGCGACAACCTCTACCGGGCACGACTCAACAAGCGCGACCGAATACTCTTCTCACTTTACCGGCACGCGGGCGAGACCTGCTGTCTGATACTCGAATATCTGCGCAACCACGCCTACGAGCGCTCGCGCTTCCTGGCCGGCGACGCGGTGATCGACGAGGAGAAGATCCCGCGCGTCAACGCCCCTGAAGAAGCGGACGCCGAGTCCCTGGGCTATCTGCATCCGACCCGCGAGCGCTTCCACCTGCTCGACAAGATCCTGACCTTCGACGACGAGCAGGAAGCCATCTTCGCCTCGCCGCCGCCGCTGGTGGTGGTCGGCTCCGCCGGCAGCGGCAAGACGGCGTTGATTCTCGAGAAGCTCAAGGCGGCCATCGGCGAGGTGCTCTATGTCAGCCTGTCGTCCTACCTGGTGACCAGCGCCCGGGATCTCTACTACGCCCACGGCTACGACAATCCCGACCAGACGGTGGAGTTCCTGTCGTTTCAGGAGCTGCTGGAGAGCATCCAGGTACCGCCGGGGCGGCAGGTCGAGACCCGCGACTTTCAGGCCTGGTTCCAGCGCCACCGCCAGGGCAGCGGCCTGAACGATCCGCACAAGCTCTACGAGGAGATCCGCGGCGTGATCACCGGACCGGTGACCGAGAGCGGCTGGCGATCGCGGGAGGAGTATCTGGAGCTCGGCGTCAAGCAGTCGATCTTCCCCGAGGCCGAGCGGCCCCGGGTCTATGACCTCTTCGAGCGCTACCTCGCCTTTCTCGATGAGCAGGGACTCTATGACCCCAACCTGGTCGCCCACGATCACCTCGCCCGCGTGCGACCCAGCTACGACTTCGTGGTGGTCGACGAGGTACAGGATATCACCAATGTTCAGCTCTACCTGATCCTGCACACCCTGCGCGAGCCCGGTCAGTTCCTGCTCAGCGGCGACGCCAACCAGATCGTGCACCCCAACTTCTTCTCCTGGGCCAGCGTCAAGTCGCTGTTCTTTCACGAGCGCGACTTGACCGGCCACGGCGAGGTGGTGCGCATCCTGCACGCCAACTATCGCAACGCGCCGCTGGTCACGGCGCTGGCCAACCGCATCCTCAAGCTCAAGCATGCGCGCTTCGGCTCGGTGGACCGCGAGAGCAACTATCTGGTGCGCAGCGCCGTCGAGCAGTCGGGGCAGGTGCAGCTGCTGGAGAACCGTGAAGCGCTCAAGCACGAGCTCGACAGCCGCACCGCCCGCTCCACGCGCTTCGCGGTGGTGGTGCTGCATCCTGAGCAGAAGGCGGAGGCCCGGCGCTGGTTCCGCACGCCTCTGGTCTTCTCGATCCAGGAGGCCAAGGGGCTCGAATATGACAGCGTCATCCTCTACAACGTGATCAGCGATGATGCGGAGATGTTTCAGGAAATCGCCAGGGGCGTGGACCCCGAGGCGCTGGAGCGCGAGGAGCTCAGCTACCGCCGAGCCAAGGACAAGCACGACAAGTCGCTGGAGATCTACAAGTTCTTTATCAATGCCCTCTACGTGGCGGTGACCCGGGCGGTGCGCCATGTCTACCTGGTGGAGACGCGGCTCGACCACCCGCTGCTGCAGCTGTTGCAGGTGGAGAGCCTGGAGGGTGAGCTCCAGCTGGAGCAGGAGGACTCCTCCCTCGAGGATTGGCAGCATGAGGCGAGACGCCTCGAGCTCCAGGGCAAGGATGAGCAGGCCCAGGCGATTCGCGAGCGGATACTGGAGGAGCAGCCGGTCCCCTGGGCGGTGCTGGACCGCGCCGGTTTCGAGGCGCTACGCGAACGGGTCCTCGCCGAGGGCGGCAAGAAGGAGCGTATCGAGCTCTTCGAATACGCCCTGCTTCACCATCACCGCCCCACCCTGAACGCCCTCGCCGAGGCCGGCTTCAAGCCCGCCCTGGACACCGAGAGCAAGGCGGTGCGCCAGCTCCACCGTAACCATTTCATGAGCTACGAGATGAAGCACCCCACGGCGGTGTTCCGGGATACCCAGCGCTACGGCGTGGATCATCGCACCCGTTTCGGCCTCAC
>DATHXP010000364.1:0-3783 GCA_035459605.1 Halomonas sp.
CCACTACGACCCCGAGGATCTCGACGCCTCTGCGGTGGATGTCAAGGTGGATACCGCCAGCCTGACCACCCAGCACGCCGAGCGTGACAAGCACATCAAGGGCAGCGACTTCCTGGACGTGTCTGCCTATCCCACCGCCACCTTCGTCTCCACCGGTTTTACCCCGGACGGTGAAGACGCCGGCGTGCTGGTCGGCGATTTGACCCTGCACGGCGAGACGCGCGAGATCGAGATGCCGGTCGTTCTGGTGGGCGAGGGTGATGATCCCTGGGGCGGCTACCGCGCCGGCTTTGAAGGGCAGGTGACGCTGAACCTGGAGGACTACGGAATCGACATGTCCGATTTTCCCGAGGTCATGCACGAACTCGAGCTGTATGTGACCTTCGAGGGTGTCAGGAAGTAAATTCTTCAGCCGCCCGACCAGAGCCGCCCACGTCGCCGGGGGCGGCTCTGCATTTAACATCATCAGGGAGTCCGTGTGAGCCGCAATACCAGCCTGCCATCACTCGCCGCGACGCTATGGCGCCAGACCTGGCCGATGGCTATCGGCGCGCTATCGCTGCTGGGTTTTCAGCTGGTCGACAGCGCCTTCATTGCGCGCCTTGGCACCGCCGAACTTGCGGCCCAGTCGTTCACCTTTCCCCTGTCGTTTCTGATCATCGGCATTCAGGTCGGCATGGGAATCGCCATTGCCGCCCTGGTGTCCCGCGCGCTGGGGGCCGGGGATATTGGACGCTCCCGGCGCCTGGGCAGTCTGGTGCTGATCGCGGGAAGTCTAACAATTGCCGCGCTGGCGCTGGGGCTGTGGCTGGCCCAGGCGCCTATCTTCAGCGCCCTGGGCGCCGAGCGCGGCAGCCTGTCCATGATCCGCAGCTATTGGACGCCCCAGCTGCTTGCGGCCTGGCTGGGATCGCTGCTCTATTTCGGCTACAGCCTGTTTCGAGCGCACGGCAATACCCGCCTGCCGGGCAGCCTGATGGTGCTGACCAGCCTGGTGAATCTGATACTCGATCCGCTGCTGATTTTCGGAATCGGCGAGTGGCAGGGGCTGGGCCTGCCGGGGGCGGCCTGGGCCACGGTGCTGGCCTTCGGCACCGGGTTGACGGTGCTGGGCCGGCAGCTGAGGCAAACCGACTGGCTGAGTCGTCAGGGACTGGCCGGCGAGATAAAACGCTCCGGTCCCGCCTTTGCCGGCATTGCCGGCCCCGCCATGATCAGCCAGCTGATGCCGCCGCTGGCCGCCATGCTGGCGATCTCGGTCGTGGCAAGGCTTGGCGAGAGCCAGGTGGCGGCCTGGGGTATGGCCAGCCGCCTGGAGAGCCTGGCGCTGATGGTGGTGCTGGCCATGACCATGTCGCTGCCGCCCTGGCTCGGGCGCTGCTACGGGGCCGGCGACTGGGAGCAGATCAGGCGGCTGCTGCGACTGGCGCTGGGCGTCGTGGTGGCCTGGCAGGCGCTGCTGGGCAGCGCGCTGGCGCTGACGGCCCCCTGGCTTGCCGGTGCGCTGTCGGGCAATCCCGAGGTGCGCGGGGAGCTGGCCGTGCTCATTCGCTGGCTGCTGCCGAGCTACGCTGCTCTAGGCGTGTGCATGCTGATCGTGTCCGCCGGCAACGCCCTGGGCTGGCCGCTGCGCGCCATGCTGCTGTCGGCTTTCCGGCTGTTTGTCTGCTATCTGCCCTGCCTGTGGATCGGTGCCCGCCTAGGCGGGCTGAGCGGGCTGGCCGCCGGGGCGGCGCTGGGCAATCTGCTGGCCGGCCTGTCCGCTTGGTGGCTGCTGCGCAGGGTGCTGGCGAGTCCGCGCAGGCAGTCCGCTGTAGACGTCTAGCTCGCGCCGTCGCTGGGCGACGGCGCCCTTGCGCCCGGTTCTAGCGGGGCGCCTGTGACTTGACGCGAGGCTGAGGCTGCGCCTGCCCCTGCCCCTGCTCCCGGCGCTGTTCCTGCCAGGCAAAGAACACGAACAGCGCCGCCATGCCCAGATAGCCAATGCTGAAGTCCTGGGCGGCGTTGATGCCAAGGCTGGGCGCATGCATCAGGCCGACGAATGAGAACGCTGCGGCGATCACGGCAAAGATGGCCGCCTTGTGGAACGTTCGATCGATCACCGACACGCTGATGGCACCCAGGAAAATCGCCATGAACATCGCCCCCTGACCCATCGCCACGATGCTGCCCGAAATGTCGGCAACCACCTCGCCGGCGCCGCGGTTGAAGCGCGTCATCAGGTAGTTGGCGAAGTAGGGCAGCATGGCCAGCGCTACCGCGGGGTAGTAGCGCTGATCGTTGGTCTGAAAGGCGGTGGCAATCATCGAGATGCCGACGAACACCAGAATTGGCGCCACCACCGCCACCGGAATCAGGGCGGCGAGCATGGCGATCAGCCCGAACATCGTGGCCAGCCCGTAGACGGCGCCGTTGAGCAGGCTGTAGCCGCGGCCGGCGCCCATCCACTTGGCGCCGACGGTGGCGATATACACCGTGGTGGGAAAGACGCCGCCGAACAGCGCGCCGAGCAGGGTGCCCACGCCGTCCACCGCCTGGCACTCGCGCACGTCATAGCTATCCCCGGCGGCGGCCATGGCCTCCACGTTGTTCATGGTCTCGATGGCGTTGTACAGGGTGATCGGCAGCACCACGGTGAGAATGGCCAGCATGCCGGTAAACAGCAGCCCCAGGCCCTCGAGCCAGGCCAGGTTGGGCAGCAGCGGATAGAAGCCCAGGTGGATAAAGGCGTCGCTGAAGCGCGCGCCCTCGACGTTGCCGATCAGGTAGGCCAGCGCGGTGCCGATGATGATGGCGAACAGCGAGGTCGGCACGCGAAACGGCATGCTCACCCGAGCCAGCAGGCCGACCAGGATGATGGCCAGCACCAGCAGGCCGATGATGGGGATCTCCAGCGTCTTGAACAGCATCTCGCCGGCAATGAAGGTCAGCGCCACGCCGGCCACGGCGCCGAGCATGGCGGCACGCGGCAGATGGTGCTGTGCCCAGCGACCCACCAGGCTGATAAGCACTTCGATCGCGCCGCTGATAAAACAGGCCGCAACGGCAATCTTCCAGGCCAGCTCGGCATCGCCGGTGAGCTGCTTGGCGGGCAGCAGCACGCCGAATAAAAACACGAACATCACCGGGGTGGAAATGCCGTAGGAGAGCGCCGTGACATCGCTGCGCTGCTCGCGCCTGGCCAGGCGCGTTGCGCTCCAGGCGTAGTAGAAGTTGCCCACCATCACCGCCACGGCGGCACCCGGCAGCACCTGACCGTAGACGATGCCGGCCGGAAAGCCCATGCCGAGCATGGTCAGGGCAATGATGACGAAGTTGGCAATGTTGTTCTGGAACAGCGCAAAGAAGGCGTCGGTATCTTCTTTCTTGTACCAGGGGTAGCGCACGGGGGGAGTCGCCATGGGGGGAGAGCCTCTTGATTATTGAGATTGTGGCATAAGGCCTCAAGCCAGCCTGATAGAAAATTGACTATTTGGTCAAGTCTGGCCATTCCACGAATGCCGCTCGCAGTCCAATGCTCCAGTGGCAGTAGGCGCAGCAATCTGGAATCGGAGGGCATGCTACTCGCAAGAAAATGCCCGGGAAGTACCCGGGCGTTTTGGCTAGACGATGCGATACCGGTCAGCTGACTGCGGCGACCGCCTTGGCCAGATAGGGCAGATTTTCCTGGGAGAATCCGGCCACGTTGGCACGCCCCGAGCGCACCATGTAGATGCCAAACTCGTCGCGCAGCCGGTCAACCTGCTCTGGACTCAGGCCGGTGTAGGAGAACATGCCGCGCTG
>DATHXP010000365.1:0-5182 GCA_035459605.1 Halomonas sp.
TCCCAGATGCGCAGATGCTCGTCGGAGGCGTGCTCGAGGAACATGGTGCGCTCCAGCGCCGTGTAGTAGCCCGAGATCATCGGGAAGGTGTTCATGCTGAGGATATCGCCGGGCTGCACGCGGCGGCTGGTCACCGGGTTATGGGCGCCGTCGGTGTTGATGCCGGACTGGAACCACACCCAGGTGTCCATCAGCTCGCTGTTGGGGTAGGTCTTGGCGATCTCGCGCACCATGGCACGCTGACCGGCCAGCGCCACCTCATACTCGGGCACGCCGGCGCTGATGGCATCGCGAACGGCGACGCCGCCCACGTCGGCGACGCGTGCGCCCTGGCGAATCAGCGCAATTTCTTCCGCCGACTTGACCATGCGCATTTTCATGGTGGGCTCGCCGATATCGACCAGCTCCACGTCCCCCAGCGCGCTCAGCAGCTTCTGCTGGTACTGCAGGGTCAGGTGATCAAATTCCACGCCGATGCGCTTCTTGCCGGCGCACAGCTGCTTGACGGCCTTGAAGAAGTTGTCCTTCTGCCAGTCGGTGTAGACGATGTTGTCGCCCAGCCGGTTGCGCCGATAGGGCTGACCGCCGTCGATATTGGCCGTTACGGTGGTGAAAGTGTCCTGGGTCACGACCAGGCCATACTCCCGCCCGAACTTGCAGTAGACGAAGTCGCTGAAGTAGTTGATGTTGTGGTAGGACGTAAACACCACGGCCTCAACATTTTCGGCGGCCATGTAAGCGCGCAGACGCTCGAGACGCCCTTTCATCTCGGCATCGGAGAAAGTGGGGACGACCTTGTCGCCGTTGGGAATTTCAATAAGGGATGGCAGCTGCATGTTATTCTCCTGACTTCTGTTTGTTTCGCGACCGTCGAATAACTCGACCCGGTATTCTCTGAATCTCAATCTCAAAAAGAGCGACGCCGATAGCGCCCCTTCAGTGTCTGAACAAGCCGGATGGCAGGCGGGCTGGTAAAGTGCTCCGAGCGTCTTCCGGCTGTCCTTATGACTATCGGTAGAGCACCGCGCCAAGGCAAATTACAACTCTAAATGCACCCATTTGCGGCTTAAAAAACGCTTTGTAATCAAGCAGATAGCGAAGATCGATCGAATGGAACGGCCCGTCATGACGAGCCTAGCCGAGCGTCTTTCCCTCGATATGCAGAAAGAAAGGATCGGCCAGGGCGCCATCCTTCCTGGAGGCCTGGCGACGCATGGCGCTGGGGGTCATGCCAAAGGCCTTGCGAAAATGCCGGGAGAAGTGCGCCGTGTCGGCAAAGCCGCAGCGCTCGCCAATCTCGGTGATAGTGCGCGGGGAGTAGTGCAGCAGCCAGAGCCCATAGCGCAGGCGCAGGTCGCGAGCAAACTGCTGCGGCGTCATGCCCAGGGCATCCTGAAACTTGCGCTCCAGACTGCGCCGCGAGATCGCAAGACGCGCGGCCAGCTCGTCGACGCTGATCGGCTGTCCCAGATGCTGTTCGATGATGGATATGGCCCCACGCACCTGACGATCTTCTACCTTGCTAAAAACCACCGGCTGCGGCTGGGGTGACTCGGCGCCGCGCGCCTCGTCAATCAGCATGATATGCAGGCTCTTCATCGCCCAGGCTTTGCCCAGATGCCGCTCGACCAGATACGCCGCCAGATCGGCGGCGGCGGTTCCGCCGGCGCAGCTCAGGCGATCGCCTTCGTCCAGGTAGAGCCGGTCGGCTACCGGCGTGACCTCGGGAAAGCGTCGACGCAGATCGGCGTGGTGATACCAGCTCACGCAGCAGCGGCGTCCCGCCATCAGCCCGGCTTCGATCAGTGCAAAGCTACCGGTACAAAGGCCGACCAGGGATACGCCCTGGCGGTCCGCCTTGCGCAGATAGTCCAGCGTCTTCAGATCGAGCTTGCCGTTGCCGTCCTGCACGCCGCCGATCACCACCAGGTAGTCGAACGCTTCCGGGGGTTGCAAAGGCTGGCAGGGAGTAATGGCCGCGCCACAGCTGGACAGCGCATCCTGCCCCGCGCTGGTCATAAAGGTCCAGTGGCAGCGCAGCTGACGGCTGCGGTCCCCCTCATCCGCCGCCAGCCTCAGGCAGTCGACAAAGGCAGCGAAGGGCAGCAGGGTGAAACGGTGCAGCAGCACGAAACCTACCGACAGAATCGGCTTCGACCCAGCCTGGGTCATGAGAGCTCTCCCCGATCTTTCTTGCTGTTTACCCGCGCACCGCATCCAAGGGTTGATTCAGGCGGTGCGCGCCAGCCAGGTCTCAAGCGATACGCCCGGGTCTGGCGGGGCGGCCCCGCGGGGCTGTATAGTCGTGACCGACGCTTCCCATTCTGCCACAAGGAGTCAATGCTCTGATGTCTATCCGTTTGACACGACGTCTGAGCCTGCTCAGTCTACTGAGCCTGTTCAGCCTGCTGCCCATGGCCTTCGCCCAGTCACCCAACCCCAATGTTACTACCGAACAGTTCCAGGACTGGCAGGTCGAATGCCCCGACAGCGGCGCCCGCTGCGCCATGTCGCAGCTGGTCAACAATCCCGAGGACGGCCAGCCGCTGATGCGCGCGGTGATGATCTACCCCGAACAGTTCGATGGCCCGGCCATTACCTTCCTGCTCCCCCTTGGTGTGCGCCTCGCGCCCGGCCTCAGACTCAGCGTGGACGGTGGAGAAGCCACGGCCTTTCCCTACCAGGCCTGCATTGAGCCCGGCTGCCGCGCCGACCTGCCGCTCTCGTCGGAGCTGCTTCAGCGCCTGCGCGGCGGCAGTACGGCAACGCTGAGCTTTATCGACCCTGCCGGCCGGCAGCGCGATCTGGACATTTCCCTGGCCGGCTTTACCGCCGCCAGCAGCCGTATTGCGCCCTGATCTAAAGGCGCTGCAGATAGGCATGCCCGCCAAGATTGCGCATCTGCTGGCGAATCCACCGCGCGCGCCGTTCGACGTGGGGAGAAGGACGCGAAGCGCTCCAGGCCCTGGGATTGGGGAGAATGGCGGCCAGCCGGCTGGCCTGTACGGCGCTCAGCTGATCGGCGCCGATGCCGAAGTAGTGCCGGGACGCCGCCTCCAGGCCGAAGACGCCGCTATCCCATTCGGCAATATTGAGATAGACCTCAAGGATACGCTCCTTGGGCCACATGGCTTCGATAAGCAGGGTGAACCAGGCCTCCAGCACCTTGCGCACCCAGCTGCGCCCGCTCCATAGAAACAGGTTCTTGGCGGTCTGCTGGGACAGCGTGCTGGCACCGCGCAGCGAGTCTCCCCGACGTGCATCGATAATGGCACGCTTGAGCTCAACGAAATCGATTCCGCGATGAAAGGGAAAGCGCTGATCCTCAGCGGCGATCACCGCCAGCTGGGCATCAGCGCTCAGCTCCTTGAGCGGCCGCCACTGCTGCTGCTGGGCCATCGGCTCGCCTGCCCACATTGCCTCCAGCTTGCGCTCCAGCATGACCGTGGAAAACGACAGCGGCACCACGCGCAGCATCAGCACCATCAGCACCGAAAAGGCGACCCAGCCGAGCAGCGCCAGCGTCAGCCAGCGCGCGATCTTCCTGACCCATGCGCCCATCACAGCTCACTTGACTGACGAGCCCGCATCCCGAGCTCGGTGGAAAAGGCGAGGACCGGCTCGACCGCCGACACCGGCCTGCCGGGCGCAGCCTCGAAAGCCGCAAATGATAGCATGGCACCGCCGCGACTTGGCAGCAGCGCGGACAGCCAATCAGTGCACTTACCCAGAAAGCAACACGCCGCCCGCAGGCGGCGTGTCGTGTCATGTAATCATGAATCCGGGGCTAGCGAGCCGCGTGGAGCCGCTCGGCGTGGTAGCGCAGATGATCATCGATGAAGCTGGCGATGAAGAAGTAGCTGTGGTCGTAGCCCGGCTGGCGGCGCAGCGTCAGCGGATGATCGTGCTCGGCACACACCGCTTCCAGCCGCTCGGGACACAGCTGCTCTTCGAGGAAGTTATCCGCTTCGCCCTGGTCGATGAACAGCGGCTGACGGGACGCGCCCTTGGCAACCAGCTCGCAGGCATCATACTGGGTCCACTGGGTGGTATCCTCGCCCAGGTAGCCGGTGAAGGCCTTGCGCCCCCAGGGGCACTGGGTCGGATTCACCACCGGCGCAAAGGCCGATACCGAGCGGTAGTGGCCGGGCCGACGCAGCGCCAGAATCAGGGCGCCATGGCCGCCCATGGAGTGACCGCTGATCGACTCGCGGCCGTTCACCGGGAAGTGCTGACGCACGATTGACGGCAGCTCTTCGGCCACGTAGTCGTACATGCGGTAGTGGTCCTTCCACGGCGCCTGGGTGGCGTTGACGTAGAAGCCGGCCCCGGAGCCAAAGTCATAGCTGTCGTCTTCACCCGGCAGGTCGAGCCCGCGCGGGCTGGTGTCCGGACAGACAATGGCCACGCCAAGCTCGGCGGCCATCTTCTGGGCGCCGGCCTTCTCCATGAAGTTTTGATCATTACAGGTCAGCCCCGACAGCCACCACAGCAGCGGCACGCGCTCGGTTTCCGCCTGGGGCGGCAGATAGATGGCAAAGATCATCTCGCAATCCAGCGAGCGCGAGCGATGCCGGTAGCGCTTGTGCCAGCCGCCAAAGCTGCGGTTGGCCGAGACCAGCTCGATATGTTCTGTCATAGTCATGCTCGACTCCTTAAACTCATAGGCTTGATTCTAGAGCCTTGGTCTTCGATATTAACCCGGCAAGCATTTATGTCGGGTTAATAGCGATACACGGATGTACCGCCGCCGGTCGCAAGACCGGCGCGAGACAGCGCAGCACCAGCAGATTCATACCTCTGCGCCCGTGTTGCGCTGGCGATAATCAAAGAGGTCATCCTGACCTCTTTGAGTGTCGAATTAATAGTGCAGCACGCTGCGAATGCTCTCGCCGCGGTGCAGCAGATCAAAGGCCTCGTTGATCTTCTCGAACGGCATGTCGTGGGTAATGAAGTCGTCGATATTGATCTCGCCCTTCATGTAGCGATCCACGTAGCCCGGCAGCTCGCTGCGCCCCTTGACGCCACCGAAGGCGGAGCCCTTCCAGACCCGGCCGGTCACCAGCTGGAACGGCCGCGTGGAGATCTCCTCGCCGGCACCGGCCACGCCGATGATCACCGACTCGCCCCAGCCCTTGTGGCAGCACTCCAGCGCCGAGCGCATCACGTTGACGTTGCCGAT
>DATHXP010000366.1:0-3092 GCA_035459605.1 Halomonas sp.
CGGTGAGGATGCCGATCGGCTCGCCGTCGACCACCGCGCGAGCGATGCGCTCGGGGGCCCGCCGGGCATCCTTGAGCCGCTCGGGGTGCGCCAGGTAGCGCAGGCTGGGCGACACCAGCGGCTCAAGCTCACCGCGATAGCCGCCCAGGCGGCCGGCCAGCACCCGGGCCTGCAGCGGCGTCAGGCCCTCGGCCAGGGCGCGGGCCTCAAGCGCGGCGTCGCGCGGGCGCGGCTCCAGCCGCGGGCGCAGACGCTGGTGAAGATCGGCGGATTCGGTCACGGCGTTCAAGCCTGGCTCCTCTGATTCCAAATAGACTCGTCGGGGTGGTCGTCGTCTCGGGGGTCGTCTCGGGGGTCAGACCCTTAGGAATACTTAGGATCTTTGTACCTAAGTATTCCTAAGGGTCTGACCCCATATCCCAAAAGGCTAGCTAGCGCCGATTTTGTGCCACAAACTGCTGCACGGCGGCAAGCTCGGCGGGCAGCACCGCGTAGCGCTCCTCGCGCTCCAGCAGGTCGTCCATATGCGGCGGCAGCGGCACGCCGGGGAAGCCGGCCTTGACCACCGCCTCGGCAAACTTGGCCGGGTGCGCGGTGGCCAAAGTGATCATCGGCGTCGCCGGGCTGCCGCGCTGCGCCTCGGCGGCGCGGTAGCCGGTGGCGGTGTGCGGGTCGAGGATCTCCTGGGTGCGCTGATGCGCCTCGCGGATCACCTCCAGAATGGTGCCGTCATCGACGCTGTGGCTTGAGAACATCTCGCGCAGCCTGGCCAGCGGCGCCTCGGCCAGCGCCGCCGGCTCCTGCTGGAAGCGCTCCAGCAGCGCAGCCACGGCCTCGCCGTCGCGGTCGTAGGCCTCGAACAGCAGCCGCTCGAAGTTGGACGACACCACGATATCCATGGACGGCGCCAGGGTGGCGATCAGATCCTGTTTGGAAAAATCGTTGTCGGTAAGCGTGCGGTGCAGGATATCGTTGGCGTTGGTGGCGATGACGAAGCGCTCCACCGGCAGCCCCATGCGGTAGGCCATGAAGCCGGCGAAGACGTTGCCGAAGTTGGCCGAGGGCACGCAGAAGCTGACCTTGCGATGCGGCGCGCCCAGCGCCACGGCGGAGGCCACGTAGTAGACGGTCTGGGCCATGATGCGCGCCCAGTTGATCGAGTTGACCGCCACCAGCCGGGTGCCGTCGAGGAAAGCCTGATCGGCGAAGCTGGCCTTGACCATGGCCTGGGCGTCGTCGAAGTTGCCCTCGATGGCGACGTTGAAGACGTTGTCGGCCAGCACCGTGGTCATCTGCCGGCGCTGCACTTCGGAAACGCGCCTGTGCGGGTGCAGGATGAAGATGTCGAGGTTGTCGCAGTGGCGACAGCCCTCGATGGCCGCCGAGCCGGTGTCGCCGGAGGTGGCGCCCATGATCACCGCGCGCTCGCCGCGCTTGCTGAGGAAGTGATCGAGAATACGCCCCAGCAGCTGCAGCGCCACGTCCTTGAACGCCAGCGTCGGGCCGTGGAACAGCTCGAGCAGGAAGTGGTTGGCGTCAAGCTGATTGAGCGGCACCACAGCGTCGTGGCTGAACGTCGAATAGGCCTCGCTGACCAGGCGACGAAAGGTGGCGTCGTCGATCTCGCCGCCGACAAAGGGCTGCATGACGCGAAAGGCGATCTCGGCGTAGGACAGCCCGGCCATCTCGGCCAGGTCATCGGCCGACAGCGGCGGCACGCTTTCCGGCACGTAGAGACCGCCGTCGCTGGCCATGCCGGTGAGCACGACCTCTTCAAAACTCAGCGCGGGCGCCCGCCCGCGGGTGCTGATATAGCGCATGCGTTATTCCTGTTCGTCCAGCGTTTCGACCCGAATGCGGGTCACGTCGCCGGCGATATCGGCCATGGCTTCGATACGCCGAATCGCCTCGTTCATGTGCTTCTCGCGGGTGCGGTGGGTCATCAGGATGATCGGTACCAGCTCGCCCTCGGTGGCCTCCTGCTGAATCAGCGCCTCGATGGAGATGCCCTCTTCGGCAATGATGGTGGCCACCCGCGCCAGCACGCCGGGGCGGTCAACCGCCAGCAGGCGCAGATAGTAGGCCGTGGTGATGTCTTCCATGCTCAGGATCGCCGGCTGGTCGGCGTCCTCGCCCACGCCGCTGAAGGCCAGGTAGGGCACGCGGTAGCGATGGTCGGTGTTGATATCGCGGGCCACGTCGAGCAGATCCGCGATTACCGCCGAGGCGGTCGGCTCGGCGCCGGCGCCGGCGCCGTAGTAGAGCGTGGGGCCCACGGCGTCGCCCATGATGGCGATGGCATTCTTGACGCCGTGCACGTTGGCCAGCAGCCGCTGTTTGGGAATCAGGGTGGGGTGAACCCGCAGCTCGAGGCCGTCCTCGGTGCGCTTGGCAATCCCCAGGTGCTTGATGATGTAGCCCAGGTTGTCGGCCTGCTCGACGTCGTCGGCGGTCACCCGGGAAATGCCCTCGGTGTAGGCCTTGTCGAACTGCAGCGGCACGCCATAGGCGATCGAGGCCAGGATGGTCAGCTTGTGGGCGGCGTCGATGCCCTCGACGTCGAAGGTCGGGTCGGCCTCGGCGTAGCCCAGCGCCTGGGCCTCGGCCAGCACATCCTCGAAGGCGCGCCCGTCGTCGCGCATGTGGGTCAGGATATAGTTGCCGGTGCCGTTGATGATACCGGCCAGCCACTCGATGCGGTTGGCGCCCAGCCCTTCGCGCAGCGACTTGATCACCGGGATGCCGCCGGCCACCGCCGCCTCGAAGGCCACGATCACGCCCTTGTCGTGGGCCGCCTGGAAGATCTCGTTGCCGTGCACGGCGATCAGCGCCTTGTTGGCGGTGACCACGTGCTTGCCATTATTGATGGCCGCCATGACCAGCTCAAAGGCCGTGTCGTAGCCGCCGATCAGCTCGACGACCACGTCGATATCGGGGTTGGCGGCCACCTCGAAGATATCGCGCGTGGACTTGACGCCGGTGATATCACAGTCGGGATTGGAGGTACGATATGCCACCTGCTCGATGACGATGGGTCGACCCGCGCGGCGCGCAATTTCGCTGGCGTTGCGCGTCAGCACGTTGAAGGTGCC
>DATHXP010000367.1:0-1736 GCA_035459605.1 Halomonas sp.
CCTACGCCGCCGGCGCCGGGGAGGCGCTGGTCGGTGCGGTCGGCTTCAGCGACTACCCGCCCGAGGCACAAACGCTGCCCCGGGTGGGAGACTATGACCGTCTGGACAGCGAGGCCATGGTGGCGCTCGAGCCGGACCTGATTGTGGCCTGGCACGGCGGCAACCCGCGCGTTCAGCTCGAGCGGCTGTCCGCGCTGGGTCTGCCGGTGTACTACTCCGACGCCCAGGACTTCGCGGCCATTGCGCATACTATCGAACGTCTAGGGCGGCTGACGGGGCACGAGGCCGAGGCCAATACCGAGGCGCAGCGGCTGCGCGACGGCGTGGCCGCGCTGGAGCAGCGCTATCGGGACGCGCCGGCGCTGTCGGTGTTCTATCAGGTGTGGGACAAGCCGCTGATGACCGTCAGCGGCGAGCATTGGATCAGCCAGTCGCTGGCGCTGTGCGGTGGGAAGACTCTGTTTGCCGATGCCGACGCGCTGGTGCCGCGACCGAGCATCGAAAACGTGCTGGCCGCCGACCCCGACGTGATCATCACCGGCGGGCGCGACGAGTCGGACACGGCCTGGAGCGACAGCTGGCGCAGGTTCACCCAGCTGCGCGCCGTGCAGCACGACAGCCTGTTCGTGATCGACCCCGACCTGGTGCAGCGGGCAACGCCCCGGCTGCTGGAAGGCACGCGCCAGCTGTGCCGGCTGCTGGATGACGTCCGTGAGCGGCGCTGACGGCTATGCGCCGGCCGGCGCGCGGCGCGCGCTGCCGGCGAGCCGACGTGCCCCGCTGATCTGGCTTGGCCTGGCGGCTTTGCTGGCGCTGGCGCTTTCGGTATCGCTGGGCAGCGTGGCGGTGTCGCCCGGCGAGCTGCTGGCGGTGCTCGGCGGCAAGGGCGAGGCCCTGCACCGCACCCTGATTTTCGAGCTGCGCCTGCCGCGGGCGCTGGCGGCGTTTGGCACCGGTGCGCTGCTGGCGCTGGCCGGCGCGCTGATGCAGGTGCTGCTGCGCAACCCGCTGGCCGATCCCTTTGTGCTGGGGCTGTCCGGCGGGGCCGCGGTGGCGGCGTTGCTGGCGATGATTGCCGGGCTCGGCACGGCGCTGGTCTCGGCGTCGGCCTTCGCCGGCGCGCTCGTTTCCACGCTGATCGTCTTCGGCCTGGCCCAGGGCACCGGCAGCTGGGCGCCGGTGCGCCTGCTGCTGACCGGCGTGGTGATGGCCACCGGCTGGGGCGCGGTGATCACCTTTCTGCTGGCGGTCAGCCCCATGGAGCGCCTGCCCGGCATGCTCTACTGGCTGATGGGCGATCTGGCCTACGCCGAACGCGCCTGGCCGGTGCTGACGCTTGCCGCCGGCAGCCTGCTGGCGGTGATGCCGCTGGGGCGCACCCTCAATGTGTTGGCCCGCGGCGGACTTGCCGCCGCGGCGCTGGGCGTGGCGGTGCGCCGCGTGGAGTGGGCGCTGTATCTGCTGGCCAGCCTGCTCACCGCAGTGGCGGTCACCACCGCCGGCAGCATCGGCTTCGTCGGGCTGATGGTGCCGCACATGCTGCGCCTGGCGCTGGGCAACGATCAGCGCCTGATCCTGCCCGCTTGCCTGCTGGCCGGCGGCACCCTGCTGACCCTGGCCGACACCCTGGCGCGCATCCTGATCGCACCGCAGCAGCTGCCGGTGGGTGTGATCACCGCCATGCTGGGCGTGCCGGGCTTTCTGCTGCTGCTGCATCGGAGTCGCTGATGGCCGTG
>DATHXP010000368.1:0-1664 GCA_035459605.1 Halomonas sp.
CCCTGCGCTACGCTCCGTAGAGCCTGGCGGGTGACCGACACTCACTGATGCCGAAACATCCTGAGAATCGCCCTGAAGCCTGCGAAGCTGGCTTCATCACGAGTGGCGCACATTCTAGCGAATCTGCCGTGACTGTCAACCGCCATTTTCGACACCTTTCGAAAAAGCTATTGCAGAACAGCCACTTCTGCCACATCCACCGCCTGCAACGTTTGCCCGTCGCCGGCAGCGGATGCGTACTTTACGGCTTTCCCTGCGGGTCTGCAAGCCCTGGCGGTAAAAAAGTTTCAGGAGCATGAAAAAGTCGAAATCAGCGCCTCGTCAAACACCCTGACCACTGCACTACACCCCACACGCACCGCCAGCATGACGAATAATAACTACGAGTTCGCGGGGCCCATGCACACCATAGGCCAGGGTCTGCTCAATATCGGCGGTCTTGCTGGGGCCGGAGATCAGTAGTGCATTGGTCGGCATGCCATTTGCCCAGCCATGCGTCTCGATCACGTCGAAGAAGGTGTCCTCCAGCGCCCCCGCATCCAGTACCGCGATATGCAGCGGTGGCACCAGGCTGATCAGTCGTGGCTCATCCGGCGTGGGCCATAACCACAGGCTGCCCGTCTCGGCGATCGCGCCACGGGTCGAGGTCAGGCCGGCATCGACATCATCGAACTGCTCGCGCTGCCACTGTTCGATATCGCGATCGACGTCGACCAGCTCCACCTCCGCATTGACCAGGGCCCGGCGCGCCTCGACGGCGACCGGATGCCGCTTGCCCAGTGCCAGGCGGCGCACTCCCTTGTCGGCAAGCACCTTTGCCAGCACATCGGTCCAGCCCTCCTCGGCGGCATGGACCACCTCACCGTGCACCGAACCAATCCAGCGTTCGAAGCGCTCCAGCCGCGCCTCCCGGCTCCAGCCGCGACCGGTCACCACGGCGAAGTCGCTGTCCGGGGCACTCAGCGCCCCATCCGCACGCTCCCGCAGCCGCTTGAGAATCGCATCGCGAGCACTCATCAGCGCTCCTCCTTGTCAGTCTTGGCTGCCTGATGCTGCTTGACCAGCGCATGCAGGGTGGTGGCCGCCGGCCTTGGTGCGCTGCGATGCTGCGTCCAGGCACCCAGCCTGGCAGGCGTCAACGCCCTGAGCTTGCCGGCCACCGAGGTGCCGGCGCGCCAGGCCGCAGGGTGTGTCGCCAGCCACTGAAACCCCTTCCAGGCGGCCGCTTCCTTGCGGGTTCGCTTGATCCCGGCGCCGGCCACATTGCCGCGCCCCTCGCCGACCGACTCTCGGCGCAGCCGCACCAGCAGGTCGGGGATCGGGATCTTCACCGGACAGACCTCGCCACAGGCCCCGCACAGGCTCGACGCCGTGGGCAGATCCCGGGTCTCCTCCAGACCCATCAGATGGGGGGAAAGAATGCTGCCGATGGGACCGGGGTACGTCGTGCCGTAGGCATGCCCTCCCACACGCGTATAGACAGGGCAGTGATTCATGCAGGCGCCGCAGCGAATGCAGCGCAGGGTATCGAGCAGCTCATTGTCCTGGTAAATGCTGGAGCGACCGCTGTCCACCAGCACCAGATGCACCTCCTTCGGGCCATCATGCTCCCCCTCCTTGCGGGGCGAGCTGATCATATTGAAGTAGGTGGTGACATGCTGACC
>DATHXP010000369.1:0-3269 GCA_035459605.1 Halomonas sp.
CGGTTTGAATGGCTACGAGCTTCAGCGCTATTCGCTGTCGTCTTCCTGGCCGTGCTGGCGGCGCTGCACGTTGATTTCAGCGCTCGGGTTAGGCTGCTGCTCGATGGCAATGGCGTCGTTGAGAATCACCAGGAAGCTGTCATCGGGGGTCAGCTTGCAGCTGCCATCGCTGCACACCGGCAGGCCGAAGTTGCCATCCGCGTCATAGGCGCCCGCGCTCAGCTCGCCGCTGAAGATAGCGCTGTCGCCACCCTGCGCTTCAATACAGGTCATGTCCCGGGTTGTCAGGCGCAGGCGCCCGTTGTCAATCTGAGCATCTCCGATTACCACGCAGTAGTCGGGCAGGGCATGGCTGCCGCTGCCTTCGCTGACCGGATGGATGATGATGCTGCTGACTTTGGGCGCTGCTTCATCCAGCGTCAGCGGTGAGATGATCGACATTTCGATGCTGGCATCAGCGGGAAGGGAGAGCGTCTCTGGTTGACCTTGGGCGTAACTTAGAGCGGGCAGAGCCAGCAGCGCAGCCAGCAAGGTGAAGCGTGAAGGGTTGATCATGAGGGTTCTCGGTGACGTGACACAGTGTCAAATACGCGCACACCTTAGCATAGGGGCGCCCTGCTCGCAGCAGTTCCAAATGCCTCGCGACAATCTATCGCGCCGGCAGGCGTGTGGTGACTGCACTAGGCCGCCGCTTGGGCTAGAATCGTTGCCTTGCCACGCCAACAGACCCGGATTCGAGACCCGATCATGAGTGAACAACTTGCCGATTATTACCGTCACATCATCGAGGGGCTTGGCGAAGACCCCGAGCGCGAAGGGCTGCGCGATACACCCAGGCGCGCCGCCAAGGCCATGCAGTTTCTCAACCGTGGCTACAGCCAGTCGCTGGAAGAGATCGTCAACGGTGCGGTCTTCGCCTCCGACACCGATGAAATGGTGCTGGTCAAGGATATCGAGCTGTACTCCATCTGTGAGCACCACCTGCTGCCGTTTATCGGCAAGTGCCATATCGCCTATCTGCCGCGGGGCAAGGTGCTGGGGCTTTCCAAGTTTGCGCGTATCGTCGACATGTATGCGCGACGCATGCAGATTCAGGAGGGTTTGACGCGTCAGATTGCCCAGGCCGTGCTGCAGACGACCGACGCGCTTGGCGTTGGCGTGGTCATTGAGGCTCGTCATCTGTGCATGATGATGCGCGGCGTGGAGAAGCAGAACTCCAGCATGAGCACCTCGGTCATGCTGGGAACGTTTCGCGAGAAGATGAGCACGCGCCAGGAGTTTTTGACGCTGATTCGCTGAGACGGGCAGCACACAATACCTTTGTCAAAGTTGAATCCTGTGACTTGAGAGTGTCCCGCCTATACTATTTGCATACGTCACGTACTGAGCCACTAATTTCAGGAGTTGACCATGGAAGCGCTGAAGGAAACCCAGCTGTACTGCCCGTTTGCCTATATCGATGGTAGCTGGGTCGCCGCCGACAGCGGTGAACAGATCGAGGTAGTCAATCCCGCCGACGGCGAGGTCATGGGCAATGTGCCTCGCCTGGGGCGTGTCGAGACCGAGCGGGCCATTGCCGCCGCTGAGGTCGCGCTGCCGGCCTGGCGAGCAATGACGGCGATGGAGCGCGCCGACATTCTGATGCGCTGGCACGACCTGATGCTCGAGCACCAGGATGACCTGGCCCTGATCATGACTCACGAGCAGGGCAAGCCGCTCAAGGAGGCTGCCGGCGAGATCGCCTACGCCGCAAGCTTTCTGCGCTGGTTTGCCGAAGAGGCGCGCCGGGTCTACGGCCAGACGATTCCCGCGGCCAGTGCCAAACAGCGTATTGTGGTCACCAAGCAGCCGGTGGGGGTCGTCGGGGCCATTACGCCGTGGAACTTCCCGTCAGCAATGATCACCCGCAAGGCCGGCGCGGCCCTGGCCGCTGGCTGCACCATTGTCATCAAGCCGGCCAGCCAGACGCCGTTTTCCGCCACGGCGCTGGCGCTGCTGGCCGAGTGGGCCGGCGTGCCGCGCGGAGTGTTCAACGTGGTGCCGGGGCGCGCCTCGGAAATCGCTTCGGCGCTGACCGAGTCGCCGGCGGTTCGCAAGATCACCTTTACCGGCTCCACCGAGGTGGGTCGCGAGCTGATGTCTCAAGCCTCGCGGCATATCCAGAAGATCTCGCTGGAGCTTGGCGGCAACGCGCCCTTCATCGTTTTCGACGACGCCGATCTGGATGCCGCCGTCAGTGGCGCCATGGCCGCCAAGTTCCGCAATGCCGGCCAGACCTGCGTCTGTACCAACCGCTTTCTGGTGCAGTCCAGCGTGGTCAACGCCTTCTGCGAGAAGCTGGCGGTGGCGATGCACAGCGAGCTCAAGGTGGGGGATGGTACCGCCGAGGGGGTCAACATTGGCCCGCTGATTGACAGCAAGGCGGTAGACAAGGTCTCCGATCACATTCAGGATGCGGTAGACAGCGGCGCCGAGCTGCTGCTGGGCGGCCATCCGCACCCGCTGGGCGGCAATTTCTTCACGCCGACGCTGATCGGTCACGCCACTGCCGAAATGAAGGTCGCCCAGGAAGAAACCTTCGGCCCGCTGGCGGCGGTATTCCCGTTCGATGACGAAGAGGACGCCGTGGCCATGGCCAATGACACCCAGTACGGACTGGCCTCGTACTTTTACAGTCAAGACCTGGGGCGGGTGTGGCGCATTGCCGAGGCGCTGGAGTATGGCATGGTCGGTATCAATACCGGCCTGATTTCCAATGCCGCAGCGCCCTTTGGCGGCGTCAAGGCGTCCGGCCTGGGCCGCGAAGGCGGCCACGAGGGCATCGAGGAGTTTCTTGAGACCAAGTATCTGTGCATGGATCTGGGCTGAAGTGGCGCGCCGGAGCGCCGCCCTGTAGCAACACCTCAAGAACAAGAAACCGCCGGATATCCGGCGGTTTTTTGTAAGACGGCGACTCAGTGCCTGAAGTGGCGCATGCCGGTAAACAGCATGGCGATGCCGGCCTCGTTGGCCGCATCGATCACTTCCTGGTCGCGCATTGAGCCGCCGGGCTGGATCACCGCGGTGATGCCGGCAGACGCCGCGGCGTCGATGCCGTCGCGAAACGGGAAGAAGGCGTCGGATGCCATCACCGAGCCCGGCACCGAAAGGCCTTCGTCGGCGGCCTTGATGCCGGCGATCCTGGCCGAGTAGACGCGGCTCATCTGGCCTGCGCCCACGCCGATGGTCTGGCCGTGCTTGGCGTAGACGATGGCGTTGGACTTGACGAA
>DATHXP010000370.1:0-2697 GCA_035459605.1 Halomonas sp.
TTCCGGGCGCTGGCCACCGAGGTGCGCGAGATCTCGGTGGCCAGCACGCGCCGGAAGTTGCCGGCCAAGGCAACGGTGAAATTGCCGTTGCCGCAGTAGAGCTCCACCAGGTCGCGCGCCTGGCTCCCGGCCGTCACCTGCCGCGCCCAGCTGAGCATGCTGCGGCAGACCTCGGCGTTGGGCTGGGTAAAGCTGTTCTCCACCTGCTGATACACCAGCTCTCGCCCATCGACCTCGAGCCGCTCCCAAACGTGATCGCGGGTCAGCACGATACGCTGCTTGCGCGAGCGACCGACGATCATCGCCCCCAAGGCCTTTTCCAGGGCGCGCGCCTCGGCCTCCCACTCCTCCTCAAGCGGGCGGTGATAGATCAGCGTGATCAGCGCCTCGCCGGACAGGGTGGTCAGGAAGTTCACCTGAAACAGCCGATATCTAAGCGTCGGCCTGTCACGGATGGCGTCCAGCAGGCGCGGCATCAGCGCATTGATGGCGCGACTGGCCACCGCATAGCTGTCCATCCGCACCCGACGCTTTTGACCGGGGACGCCTGGGTCCACCTCGAACATGACGTAATAGATATCGTCGTCACCCTCATGCCATACGCGAAACTCGCAGCGCTGTCGATAGTGGCTGGGAGGCGAGGCATACACCTCGAGCTCGGGCGGTGAAAAACGCGCGAAGTCCCGGGTGATGCGCTCGCGCTTGGCGGCGAGCTGGTCGGCATAGCGTTCGGGATCGACAGCGGGAATGGCCACGGCGGCTCCTGAAAAAACAAAGTGAATTAGAGTGATAGCGAGAGCGGAGACAGGCGGCGGGCAGCCGCGCCAGCGGCTCAGCCAAGCGGCAGCGAGCGGCTGGCAGTGAAGCCAAAGGCTATCAACCCGTCGGCAAGCGCCGGGGCGGGCTCGGTCAGCCAGGCAGTTTCGCCCCGCTCGCGCGGCGCCCTGGCGGTAATCACCTGCCCGCTGCGACGCGCAATGGCGTCGCCGGAATCGACCCAGCGCAGCGCCCGCGGTACGGCCCTGGCAAGCCGGTCGCGCAACAGCGGAAAATGCGTGCAGCCAAGCACCACGGTGTCCAGGTCCGGCAGAGCCGCAAGCGGCGCCAGCGCGTCACAGATGCGCGCCATGTCAGGGCTTGTGCCGCGCACCAGACGCTCGGCCTCGCCAACCAGGGCATCCGCCGCTAGCCGCGACACCCGGCAGTCACGGGCAAAATCATCAATAAGCCGGTCGGTGTAGGCGCGGCGCACCGTTGCGCTGGTCGCCAGCAGGCCAATATGGCGTGTCTCACTCAGCCCCGCTGCCGGCTTGATCGCCGGAACCGTACCAATGACCGGCACGTCAAGCCGCCGACGAAGCCGCTCCAGCGCCAGGGTGCTGGCGGTGTTGCAGGCCACCACCAGGCCGGCACAGCCGCTGGCGCCAACCGCCGCCGCGCAGACCTGGACAATGCGCTCTACCAGCCAGTCATCATCGCGTGTGCCATAGGGCAGCATGGCGTTATCGCAGACGTAGGCCAGGGCGGCATCGGACAGGCGGCGGCGCAGGGCAGTCACCACCGACAGCCCGCCGACGCCCGAATCGAACACCAGAATGGGACCCGCCATTACCCGCGCCTCGCCGGGGGCCACGTCGGTAAAACGCGGATGACAGGCGACAAAGCGGGCTCGATGAATAGAGACAGCGTCTGGGGCATCGTGCGGCTCTTGGCTGAAGAGTCGAGATCTTCGAATAGGATCGGCGCCATTCTACCCCAGTCAGGAGCTGTCTCGAAGGTGCCTTTCGACGTCGACCGCTCGCAGGCGCAGGGCATCACATGCGGGGTGGGGAGACGTCCTTCAGATTCTCCTCAAGCTCCGGATAGGCCTCCTTGAGCTGCTCGAACTGATTGGAGGCCCCCTCGGGAAGGGCGGCAGCGAAGCGCTCCATGTCCTGCTCATCGAAGTGCTCACGAACCAGCGGCATCAGGTGTTCACGCTCCTCGCGCAGGTAGTTCTGGTGCGCTTCAAGATAGCCGTTGAGATCATCGGCAAAGCGATCCATGGGCAGCACGTTATCCATCAGGATCATGTCCAGGTCCGCGGAGAGCCGACCAAGCTGCACCTTGAGCTGGCGATAGTGTTCGGTCAGCAGTTCGCTGACCTCATTCGCGTCAGGGGCCTTTTCGCGAACAAGCTCCGAGAAGACGTTCTCCAGCAGCTGGGAGAATCCGTCCATATAGTCGAGAATGTAATCGACGACCTCACGGATAAGGCGAAAGTCAGGCCGTTCACCATTCATCAGCGTTTTCTGCTTGAGCTTCAGGACGTGCAACATGCCAGCCATGTTGGCATGATCCTCACGAAGCTGGTTCAGCATAGCCATACGTCAACCTCCTTTGGCGGCAAGCCAGCAACCTGATGGCTTTGCCATAAGACTCCCCAGGTCGTGCAGGGTTCGCCCTGCACGACCTGGGGAGTCACCGAAACAGGAGAGCCCGCGCTCTCCTGGAACCCAAGGGTCAGCCGAAACTGCGGTTTCAACCATATCACTCTAGCAGGCTCCAGCGAGGAATCCGAAATGGACATGTTTCAGCAGGCCGCCGCCAAGGAGAGCGCTCCCCTGGCCTGGCGGATGCGTCCACGTCATCTGACCGAGTACGTTGGCCAGCAGGCGCTGGTGGGGCCAGACAAACCGCTGCGCCAGATGGTCGAGA
>DATHXP010000371.1:0-5451 GCA_035459605.1 Halomonas sp.
GTTTCGGCTTTGCATTATTCTTAATCACCCAAAACTTTAAAACTGTCCAAATGCTTGCCGAAGGTGCATTTAATAAAATTCTTGAAGGCGCTCAAGCACTAGATAGGCAACAGGCATTTTCCGCAACTTTAGAAAGGGCAACGGATAGCGCGGGAAAGTACGCCGAACAAATCGAGGAAGCAAGAAAAGGGCTTGTCTCGCTTGGCGCACGTCTCGCCTGCCGTCGGGCATGTGGAATTCCAGCAGCAGATCGAGCCATGGATCGGTGACGGGGCTTTGGCTGGCCAGGTCCAGCACCAGCGCGCCGTTACGCCGTCTGACCTCGGCGCGCACGCTTCTTGCTGCCGGCGTCAGGCTCATGCCCGCCGCCTCGAAGGCGCCGGCGGAGGCAAGAGTGACGTTGACCCGCCCCGGGTCAAGGTCTGCTGGCGCCGCCAGCAATGGGACCGTGGCGCGCAGCGGCGAGTCAATGGTGGAGCCAACCTGAGCATCTCCCAACCCTAGCGCAAGGGCCAGCGGACTGGCTGCCGAGAGGGAGAGCAGCACCGAAAGCGTCAATGTACGTTTCATAAGTTCCCCTGCGTCCCTGTGGTTTTTTTATGACAAGCCCTGTCATCGGAACTTTGTAGGCACCATCCTTCCGAGGATCTTATGTGCCTATACGTATCTTGAGTCTACACACAGCTTACAAGATAGACTAGAAGTGGGTCATGGCAACTCAGCAAAATCCGCGTGAATGAACCCTCGCCCACTCGGGCGGGGAGGTAAGCGGGGGCCGCGCAAGCGGCCCTATTCTGGTGTCTTCTGCCCCTGCACATACGCCTTGAGTGTCTCGATCGTGACTCCGCCTGCGCTACAAGCGAAATACGACCTCGACCACAGCGCCGCGCTCTTGCTCAAGCGTGGGATGTGGGTGTTCAAGAATCGTATACGCCGGGAAGAAGTGGATTTCAAATTGTTGACCAGCACGCTGATCGACAGCTTTGGAGGGTACTCGATGAGCAGATGAACATGATCTTCCTCTCCATCGAACTCAATGATTCGACAGTCCAGTTTCTCGCAGGCCGACTCGAAAGCCTCTCGCAGTTGCCCGACCATATCCCCATCGAACACCTTGCGACGGTACTTCGTGGTGAAAACGAGATGAGTTACCAGGCGCGTGACGCTGTGACGGCCGCGGCGGTAATTTGTCTGCACACTCACTTGATATCTCCTTCGTGCAGCCTATAGTGGAGGGAATATATCAAGGAACACTGACATGCTGAAGGCCACCAAGATACGCATCTACCCAACCACTGAGCAGGCGGAATTTCTTAACCGACAGTTCGGTGCGGTGCGTTTCTGCTACAACACTGGACTTCGCATCATGTCTCACCGCTACAAACGCCACGGCCAGTCTTTGAGCGCCAAGCACGACCTCAAGAAACTGTTGCCCGTCGCAAAGAAGTCCCGCAAATACGGTTGGCTGAAGGAGGCGGATTCCATGGCACTCCAGCAGTCGTGCATCAACCTTGACCAGGCCTTGCAGCGCTTCTTCGACCCTAAACAGAAGGCTGGCTATCCGCGCTTCAAGAGCAAGCGGGGCAAGCAGTCCAGCTATCACTGCGTCGGCGTCAAGGCCGGCGACAACTGGATCAAGGTGCCTAAGCTTGGGCCGATCAAGGCCAACGTTCACCGGCCTGTTGACGGCAAGCTCAAGAGCATCACGCTATCCAGAACCGTCACCGGCAAGCACTATGCATCGCTGCTGTATGAAACGGATCACGAGGCACCAACGCCGCTAATGGACGTTGACGCTTCAAGCGTTATCGGTCTGGACATGGGCCTCTCTCACCTTGCGATTGACTCCACCGGGCGAAAAATAGCTAACCCGCGCTTCCTGAAGAAGGCGCAGAAGAACCTCAAGCGTAAGCAGCAGGCGCTGTCTCGCACGAAGAAGGGCAGCGCCCGCCAGGCCAAGGCACGGTTACTCGTCGCCAAAGCGCATGAGCGGGTCGCCAATGCCCGCAACGACTTCCAGCACAAGCTTTCTCGACAGATCGTTGACGACAACCAAGCGGTGATCGTCGAGACGCTGAAGGTCCGCAACATGATGAAGAACGCCCGCCTCGCCAAGCACATCGGCGATGCGTCCTGGCATGCCTTGACTGCCAAGCTGGATTACAAGGCCAAGGAGCAGGGCAAGCATCTGGTCAAGATCGACCCGTGGTTTGCCAGCTCCAAGACCTGCCATGTCTGCCAGCACAAGCTGGACGCCATGCCGTTGAGTGTCCGGTCGTGGGAGTGCCCCGCCTGCCACGCACAGCACGACCGGGACATCAACGCGGCGCTGAACATCAAGCATCAAGGCATAGTGAAGTTGAAGGCGAAAGGGCTGTCCGTCTCTGCCCATGGAGGCTTGCGTAAGTCCGGCATGTCGCCGGCTGCTGCCTAAAAAGTGGGAAGCTCCGTCCGATAGGGCGGAGAGCAGTCACATATAAGGTTGAGATCTTAATGCTCAATAAACGACGGGAGTGAGATGAGCTCACTCCCGTCGTTATTTTATCCAGCTTCTGTTTAATTATTAAATACTGTGAGCACCAGCCTCCGGTCAGCCGAAACGGCTCCTTGAATCAACTCTCGCCGTCAGCGCTGCCTGATGATACGCAGCATCCGCCGCAGCGGCTCGGCCGCCCCCCACAGCAGCTGGTCGCCCGCGCTGAAGGCCGACAGGTATTCGGCGCCCATGGCCAGCTTGCGCACGCGCCCGACGGGCACGGTCAGGGTGCCGGTCACCGCGGCCGGCGTCAGCCCCTGCGTTGTCGCCGCTGGCTCATTGGGAATCAGCTTCACCCAGTCGCTGTGGGTGGCAATGCGCTCTTCGATTTCATCGAGCGGCACGTCCTGCTTCAGCTTGATGGTAAACGCCTGGCTGTGGCTGCGCATGGCGCCGATGCGCACGCATAGGCCGTCAATGGGAATCGGCCTGTCCTGCAGACCGAGAATCTTGTTGGTCTCGGCATAGCCCTTCCACTCTTCGCGGCTCTGGCCGCTGTCCAGCCGCGAATCGATCCACGGCAGCAGGCTGCCGGCCAGCGGAGCGCCGAAGTTCTCGGTGGGGAAGCCGTCGCCGCGCATGGTCTCGATCACCTTGCGGTCGATATCGAGAATGGCGCTGGCCGGATCGGCAAGCTCAGCGCTGACGCTATCGTGCAGCGCTCCCATCTGCTCAAGCAGCTCGCGCATGTGGCGCGCGCCGGAGCCGGAAGCGGCCTGATAGGTCATCGAGGTCATCCACTCGATCATGTCGGCCTCAAACAGGCCGCCCAGCCCCATCAGCATCAGGCTCACAGTGCAGTTGCCGCCGACAAAGGTCTTGGCGCCCTTGGCCAGCTGCGCATCGATCACGCGGCGATTGACGGGATCCAGCACCACGGTAGTTTCATCGTCCATGCGCAGGGCGCTTGCCGCATCGATCCAGTAGCCCTTCCAGCCGTCGCTGCGCAGCTTGCCGTACACCTGGTTGGTGTAGTCGCCGCCCTGGCAGGTCACGATGACATCCAGCGCCTTGAGCTGCTCGACATCAAGCGCGTCCTTAAGGGGCGGCGCCTCGACGCCGACGTCAGGGCCGGACTGGCCTACCTGGGACGTGGTGAAAAACACCGGCTCGATGCCCTTGAAGTCGTCTTCTTCGAGCATGCGCTGCATGAGCACGGAGCCCACCATGCCGCGCCAACCGACGAAACCAACTTTCAACATGGGATATCTCCTCGAAAACTCGTGCGTTCAGTATAGTCAGCGACCCCACTCGGGTGCGAAGCCGGCCAGGTATGCGCCCTGATTGCCTGTCAGGCCTCGCGCAGCGACTCGAACGCCGCCAGCACGGCATCGCCCATGGCCTGGGTGGATACCGTTTCGCTGCCTTGCGACGCGATATCGGCGGTGCGCAGGCCTTTGTCCAGCACCGCGCCAACCGCCGTCTCGATCCTGCTGGCCAGCGCCGCTTCGTCAAGCGAATAGCGCAGCATCATGGCCACTGAAAGAATCGCCGCCAGCGGGTTGGCAAGGCCCTGGCCGGCAATGTCCGGCGCGCTGCCGTGGCAGGGCTCGAACATGCCCTGCCCGTGCTCGTTGAGCGACGCCGAGGGCAGCATGCCAATCGAGCCGGTCAGCATGGCCGCCGCATCGGAGAGAATGTCGCCAAACATGTTGCCGGTGACCACCACGTCGAACTGCTTGGGGTCGCGCACCAGCTGCATGGCGGCGTTGTCGACGTACATGTGGCTCAGCTCGACGTCCTGGTACTCATTGGCCAGGCGCTCCATCACCTCGCGCCACAGCATGGTCACTTCCAGCACGTTGGCCTTGTCGACCGAGCACAGCCTCTTGCTGCGCTTTTGCGCCATCTCGAAGGCCACGCGGCCGATGCGCTCGATCTCGGCCTCGCTGTACACATAGGTGTTGAAACCGACGCGCTGGCCGTCGCGCTCTTCAATCCCGCGCGGCTGGCCGAAGTAGATGCCGCCGGTCAGCTCGCGCACGATCATGATATCCAGCCCGGACACCACCTCGGGCTTGAGCGTGGACGCCTCGGCCAGCTGCGGATAGAGCAGCGCCGGACGCAGGTTGCCAAAC
The DNA here is from genome assembly GCA_035459605.1 of Halomonas sp. Lineage (GTDB taxonomy): Bacteria > Pseudomonadota > Gammaproteobacteria > Pseudomonadales > Halomonadaceae > Halomonas. The sequence goes on from DATHXP010000371.1 coordinate 4,615, forward strand.
AGCCCCAGCGCCTTGCGCAGCCTCAGCAGGCCCTGCTCCGGCCGCTTGCCGATGTCCTCGATACCGTCCCACTGGGGGCCGCCCACCGCGCCCAGCAGGATGGCGCTGGCGTCCCTGGCCTTGGCCAGCGTCTCGGCGGGAAGCGGCTCGCCGTGGGCATCAAAGGCGCCGCCGCCCACCAGCCCTTCTTCTATCTCGACGTCCAGCCCGCGCGCCTGGCACGCGGCCAGCACGCGGCTGGCCTGGGCGGTGATTTCCGGGCCAATGCCGTCGCCCGGCAGTACCAGAATCTTGCGTGTCATAACCAATCAATCCTCATCCTTTCGGGGTCAGACCCCGGCCAAGCCGCCAGTTCCAGCATGGTGCATGATACCTGCAGAGTCCCCCGCCGCCGGGGTCTGACCCCAAAGGGCCTCGCATACATCAAGCCTGAGCGGCGTCGCGAAACAGCCAGGGGCGCGCGGCGCGATGCTTTTCCTCGAAGTCGCGAATGGCGTCTTTGTCCTGCAGGGTGATGCCGATATCGTCCAGCCCTTCCAGCAGGCAGTGCTTGCGGAAGGCGTCGACCTCAAACGTCAGGATTTCGCCGGATGGCGTGACCACCTGCTGCTGCTCCAGGTCGATGTCCAGGCGATAGCCCGGATTGGCCTCGACCTCGGCAAACAGGCGATCCACCTGCGCTTCGCTGAGTTTGATCAGCAGGATACCGTTCTTGAAGGCGTTGTTGTAGAAGATGTCGGCAAAGCTTGGCGCAATCACCGCGCGAAAGCCGAAGTCCTCAAGCGCCCAGGGCGCGTGCTCGCGCGAACTCCCGCAGCCGAAGTTGCGCCGCGTCAG
>DATHXP010000372.1:0-10989 GCA_035459605.1 Halomonas sp.
TACCCTGGACACCCCTGGGCTGCTGGCCCATCGCGTGGACGACCTGGCCTTTGGCTTCGATGCCCTGGATGGGGCACTGACGGGTAGCGACGACCGGGTCCCGGCGCCGCCGGCGCTTGCCGATCTCACCTTCGGTGTTCCCAGCGCCTTCTTCTGGGACGACTGCAGCCCGGGCATTGCCGAAACCGTCGAGGATGCCATCCGCCAGCTCGAGGCGGCCGGGGCGCGCGTGGTGACGATGGAGCTGCCCCACACCGATGAGGCGTACACGCTGTTCCAGCAGGGCGGACTTGCCGCGGCCGAGCTGGCGGCCTTCCTCAAGACCGAGCTTCCCGAAATGATCGAAACGCTGGACCCCAACGTCGCCGCCCGAGTCAAGGCCGCCGACGATATGCCGGCGTGGGAGTACGTTCGTCGACGCGACATTATCGAAAAGCTGTACGCTATGGCCGAGATGCGCATGGCCGGCGTGGACGCGATGCTCACCCCTACCGTGGCAATCACGCCGCCTAGCGTGGAGAGTCTGCTCCCCCAAGAGGCCTATGCAAAGGCCAACATGCATGCCCTGCGCAACACCGTAATCGCCAACTTCATGGGGCTGTGCGGGCTGACCCTGCCAGTGGGCAAGGACAGTGCCGGCATGCCTGTCGGGCTGCAGGTGATGGCAGGCCCCTGGCAGGAAGCCCGGCTGCTGGCTATCGGTCAGGCCATCGAAGAGCAGCTCGGAACGGGCGCCAGCATACTCGGCAAGCCTCCGGCGCCCTGATCCATCGTGCGCTTGCAGCATCGGTCGCCCACCTGGGCAAAAAGACCGGTCAGGTGTATCGCCCGAAGGGAAGAACTGGGTTATCGCCGTCGTTTATGTATCCGATGGCTGCTGCAACGAGTGCGTGCCCGGCACGTGCTCCGCCTCGCCGGCATCGCTTGATTCTAATGCCGGCAGGCGACTCAGCGCATCGAGGATGCCGCATTCGCGGGCGGCGTACTCGCCGCCGCAGCGGGCGCGCAGCGCCACCAGCGCCTGCTCAAGTTTTTCAAGCTGCTCGATGCGCGCAGCCACATGCTCCAGGTGCTCGTCGATCAGCGCGTTGACCGCCAGGCACGAACGCTCGGGGTGCTCCTGGAACGCCAGCAGCGTGCGAATTTCCTCCAGCGTCATGTCCAGCGCCCGGCAGTGGCGAATAAAGGCCAGCCGCTCGGCGTGAGCCTCGCCGTATATTCGATAGTTCGCCTCGCTGCGCGCCGGCTCCGCCAGCAGCCCCTCGCGCTCATAATAGCGAATCGTCACTACCTTGCAGCCGCTGCGCCTGGCCAGCTCACCTATTTTCACGTTCAACCTCCTCGCAGACCTTAAGACGGCTCAGTGACGACGGTGGCCCGTCCCGAAATTCGGAAGGCCTTTCATCACGAGTGTCAGACGCGTACAGTCAGCCCTAGCCAATGCATAACACTACTCTTGTTATCACGCCAGTCATGACCGATCCATGTCCAAGAAACGCAACAAGCGCGCGCCGCGCCGCAAGACAACCCCCGCCTCCCTCTCGACCGCCGCGCTGGAAGATAGCGCCGTGCAGGCTTTGCAGCGCGGGCGCTTCCGCGAGGCCATCGCCCACTACAAGGAGCTGCTGAAGCGGGAGCAGAGAATGGCGTGGCGCGAGGGCCTGGCCCAGGCCTACGAGGGCCGTGCCCAGGCGCTCGCGGAGAAGGAGATGCTCAAGGAAGCGCTGGTGATGTGGGAGAATCGCCAGCGGCTCGGCGACGCCGCCCCGCTACGCGCCGCGCATACCGCCCTGCTGCTGCGCCTGGGCCACGCTTGCGAGGCGGCCAAGATGATCGACCAGGCCGCCGACAGCCTGCCCGCCGGCGAACGGGCGACGCTGCGCGCCCAGCTGGCCAGTCGCTATCTGATCGGGGAGGTCGAGATCGCCGAGGGCCTGGCGGCGGAGGATCCCGTGGTGGTCCACGGGGCATCGGCGCAGGCGGCCCTGACGGCCTATTGCGCCGGCGACGACCCGGCCCTGGAGCAGGCCTTGGCCGCCATTCCCTTTCGCTCTCCTTATCGCGACTGGGCGCAGATCCTCAAGGCCCTGCAGCGCCTACCCGAGCAGCCGGCCCAGGCCGCGGCCCTGCTGGCCAGGGTGGACGACGCCTCGCCCTTCGCCCCGCTGCGCTGCGCGGTCGAGCTCTCGCAGATACCAGAAGCGGAGCTGGCTTCCCGGCTCGCCGGTGTCGGAGAGTCCACCCGTCGCTTTGCCCTGACGCTGCGCGGATGGCCCCCCGAGCGTCAAGCGCTGTTCGAGGAAGCTCTCAAGCTGGGCGATGATCCCTCGCCCAAGGCGCTGCTGCACTTTCTGCACCGCTACCGCGACAGCCTAGCCTGGGTGAAGAGTGGGTGCACCAGCGCGGGCGGCGCCTGCTGATCGAGGGCCTTCCCGCAAGCCTCGAATGGCCCCGCGAGGCCGGCGGCCGACGCCTCTCCGCGGCCGAGCAGGCACAGATAGACGCCTGGCAGGCCGAGCAGCAGCGCGACGACCCCTGGCACGCGCTTGAGTCCTGGGAGTCGCTGGCCCTGTCCCTGGAAGGCAGCGAGCCTCCGGCGCCCGGCAGCGATCAGGCGCTGCGCATCGCCCTGGTGCTGCGCCGTTTCGACCAGGCTTCGGACCTTCTGGCCCACACCACGCCCTCCCCGGCGCCCGACGCCCTGGACCGAGCCGTCGCCGAGCTCGTCGAAAGGAGCCTCGATTACGACCCCGATGATCCAGAGGCCTACCTGCGCCTGATCGCCTATTACCTGGGCGGCAAGGAGCTCAAGGAGGCGCGCCGCCACCTCGAGCCGGCGCTGGCGCGCTGGCCCGACAACATCCGGGTACTCACGGCGGCCCTGGACACGGCGGTGGCGAGCGGCGCCTTCAAGAAGGCCGCGGGGTTCGCCCGCCGCATCCTCGCCATCGACCCGATCAACGCGACGGCCCGGGAACGCCTGGTGAAGGCCCATCTCGCCCATGCGCGCAAGCAGATTCGCAACGCCCGCCCGGACCTGGCCCGCAGGGAGCTCGAAAAGGCCGCCGTCTGGGACCGCCATGCACGCTTCCGCGACCCGCGGGAGATCATCGACGCCCTGCTGACCCTGACCGGCGACGCCCGGGCCGGCGCCTCGGCCCTGCGAGCCGTGAACCAGCGTCTCGGCGATGGCCTCGCCAGCCGTCTGGTCATCGCCCTGGACGCGGCAGCCATCGGCAAAAAGCCCAAGACGCTGTTCGCTGAGGCGGGCCTGTCCAAGCCGTCCGCGCCGGATCGCGACGACCTGACCGATTTCTTCACCCAGCTGCGCAGGCATCTGGACAGCGGGGCGAGCCTGCCGCCCGAGGTAAGGGCCTACTTCGAGACGCCCCTGAAGGGTGCGGCTCGCTGCGAGCTCACCTATCAGGAGCTGGAAAGCGTCTGCGAGACGCTGCGCCGCTGCCGCTGGAACGCCCCGCGGCAAGCCTTCGCACGCGCCGCGCTCAAGCGCTGGAAGGGCGCCCCGTTCTTTGCCTTGCACGCCTTCGAAGCCAAGTACCCGGACGCGCCCTGGAGGGCGAGCCAGACCGAGATCAAGCGTCTCGAGCGGGCCCTGGAGCGCGCCCGCGAGACGGGCGACACGCGCACCGCTCACCGTCTGCTGGAGCTTCTCGACGGGCTGTTCCTGGTGCCCTTCGAGGACCCCCAGGACGCCCCGCTGCCGCCGGAACTGGGGCAGGATCTCGGACCCGAGGCCCTGCCCATGCTCATCGAGATGTTCGGGCTGGACAGGCTCCTCGACATGCTGGGAGTGAGCCGCGCCATGAAGCGCGATTTCAAGCAGCTCGAGCGGGAAATGGGGCGCCAGGCGCTGATCGAACTGCTCATCGCCGGCCTGCATCCCGAGCCTGACGACCCGGCGGACGATGACGACGACCCCTTCAACACCTTGGACCTGTTTTCATGAGCGATCCGTATCTGATCCTGGGAGTGGGTGCCGCGGCCACCGATGCCGACATCGAGGCCGCCTACCGCGAAGGCGTCAAGCGCTACCCTCCGGAGCGCTATCCGCAGCGCTTCGAAGCCCTCCGCCGCGCCTACGAGGCGCTGCGCACCCGCCGCGACCGCCTCGCCCACGAGCTGTTCGACACCTCGTCGCCGACGGTGGGCGAGATCCTGGACAGGGCCGCGCCGGTCGGCGAGCCGCGCCGCCCCGACCCGGCGCTGTTCGCGGCCCTGCTGCGCGGGGAGGAGTAATGGAGACCATCGACAAGGAACGGCTCGTCGAGCGCTTCCGCGCCTACCTGGAAACGCGCGATACCCAGGCATCCGAGACCGCCACTGCCGAATCGCCGGATCTCTATACCCTGCTCGCCGAACAGGCGGCGCTCAAGAACGAGGTGAAGATCGAATCCCGCCAGGTCAAGGCCGCGCTCGACCAGTTCCGGGAGCTGTTCGACACCCTGCGCCAGACCAACACCCGCCTGGGCGAGGAGCTGGAGCGCCAGCAGCAGCGCGCCCGGGAGCAGCAGCGCGAGGCGCAGCGCGAGCTGCTGCTCGAATTGCTGGAGCTGCGCGACCGCCTCCAGGCCGGTCATGAGCAGGCGCGCCGCTACCGGCCGGGATGGCTGGCGCGCCGCGGCGGCGCCGACGCCTTCGTGGCGGGGATGGCCGAAGGAAGCGCCATGAACCTTGCCCGCGTGGACGAGATTCTTGGCCGGCGCGGGGTCCAGCCGCTGCGGGCCGTGGGCAGAGCCTTCGACCCGCAGACCATGCGCGCGGTCGAGGTCGTGCACGACCCCGCCCGGGAAGAGGGCGAGGTGGTGAATGAGCAGCGCGCCGGCTACCTGCAACACGACCGCCTGCTGCGGCTGGCGGAGGTCATCGTCAACAAACGCAGCTGAGGAACCAGAGCATTGAGCGAGCACATCATCGGCATCGACCTGGGCACCACCAATTCAGAAGTGGCCGTGGTCCAGGACGGCAAGGTAGTGGTCATCGACGTGGACGGGGCTCCGCTGCTGCCCTCGGTGGTGGGCCTGGCCGACGACGGGGCGCTGCTGGTCGGGCAGGTGGCCCGCAACCAGTACGCCCTCTACCCTGAACGCACCGTGCGCTCCATCAAGCGGCGCATGGGCGAGGACGAGAAGGTGCGGATGGGGGAGCAAGAGTACACCCCGCAGGAGATCTCCGCCCTCATCCTGCGCCGCCTCAAGCGCGCCGCGCAGCAGCACCTGGGAGAGGACGTGGCCAAGGCGGTGATCACCGTGCCGGCCTACTTCTCCGACGCCCAGCGCCAGGCCACCCGGGATGCCGGCGAGCTGGCCGGGCTGGAGGTGGTGCGCATCATCAACGAGCCCACCGCCGCGGCCCTGGCCTATGAGGCGGGCCACGAGGAAACCAAGAACATCCTGGTCTACGACCTGGGGGGCGGCACCTTCGACGTCTCGGTGGTTCGTCTGAGCCGAGAGGTCACCGAGGTCCTGGCCAGCCACGGCAACAACCGCCTCGGCGGCGACGACTTCGACATCCGGATCGCGGAGCACCTGGTGGAGCGGCTGAAGACGGAGCAGCGGGTCGATCCCGGCGACAATCGCGTCGCCATGGCGCGCATCAGCCGCGCCGCCGAGGCGGCCAAGATCACCTTGAGCGATGCGCCCTACGCCCGCGTCATGGAAGAGCATCTGCTCGAGCACGACGGCAGGCCCGTCCACCTCTCCGTGGAGCTCGAGCGCCTGGCGTACGAGGAGATGATCGCCTCTTTCATCGACGAGACGCTCGAGGCGGTACACATCGCCCTGGAGGGCGCCGGGCTCACGGTGGCCGATCTGGAGGAGGTGCTGCTGGTAGGGGGCGCCACCCGCACGCCGCTGGTTCAGCGCCGGCTCGAGGAGGAGCTAGGCATTGCGCCGCGCAGCGAGGTCGATCCCGACCTGTGCGTCGCCACCGGCGCGGCGATCCAAGCGGCGGTCATCGGCGGCCAGGACGTGACGGCGAACGTGCTGGTGGACATCACGCCCTACACCTTCGGCACCAGCGCCCTGTCGGACCGCCTGGGCGAGCTCTACCCCTACACCTTCATCCCGCTGATTCGCAAGAACACGCCCATTCCGGTCACCAAGAGCGAGGCCTTCTACACCTTCGATGACGGCCAGACGACCATCGACGTCTTCGTCTATCAGGGGGAGGATCCCGACGCCCTCAACAACACCGAGATCGGCTCCTTCCGCATCGAAGGGCTGAGCGACGTGCCCGCCGGCAACGTGATCATCACCACCTTCTCGCTGGACGTGAACGGCATCCTGCACGTCACCTCTCGAGAGAAGCGCACCGGCTTGGAAAAGCACATCACCATTGACAACGCCACCGCCCGCTTCGAGCAGGAGGAGCTGAGCGACGCGCGCCAGCGCCTCTCCTCACTCATCGAAGGGGAGGCCACCTCGGTCCCGTCACAACAGCGCGAGGCGACCCAGGCCCAGGCGCTGATCGAGAAGGCCGAGCGGCTGATGGAGGGCGCCAACCCCGACGACCGGGAAGACCTGGTGGACAACATCGAGGGTGTCCGCGATGCGCTGGCCAGCGACGATGCTGCCGCCCTGGAGCAGGCCATGGACGAGCTCTCCGACCTAGTCTTCTATCTGGAGTCCTGATGCCGCGCTGTCCCAACTGTCGCGCTCGCCTGAACGAGGCCGAGCACTGCCGCCGCTGCGGCATGGAACTCACCCGCCTGCTCGAAACACAGCGGGCCGCCCACCGGCAGCTGATGGAGGCTCTCGGCCACCTGGAGGCCGGCGACGCCGCCGGCGCCATCGCCGCCCTCGAGCGCTCCCGCACCTTCTACCGCGAGCCCTTTTCGGACCTGCTGCTGGACTTCGCCCGATCGCTGGCCGAGGACGCACGCTAGCGGTAACGCCGCCGGGAGAAATAATAGTCGCCTCCGTCATTGCCATGGCCGGCTGATCCCCGGCTGCTCCTCAGCCGCGCCAAGGCGACAGTGTGCGCCTGCGGTCTGGCCACAACAGACCTTCCTCCTTGCCTCTGTAAGCAATCCGCCGCCGCTGCGACCAAGGGTTGAGTGCCCAGCCTGCGCAGCCCGTCGAGAACCTGCATGACGCAATGCGCTGGCGGGTACGGCAACGAGGAGGAAACGACGATGCAAAACCACAGCCCCAAGGTAGCGGTGTTTCTCGCCGCCTTGTTGTACGCAGCCGGGGTATCGGCCGCCGCCCCGGACAAGAGCGGCCCCTTGATCAACAAGGCGGTGATCCAGCAGGAGGCCGGCAAGACCGTCTACTGGGTGCTGCCCGGCCCCAGAAAGTTGAGCAGGGAGGTATTCGGCACGCCGGACGACCCCAAGCGTACCCTGCCGCCGATTCTCGCCAAGGTAGACAAGCCGCCGATCCGCGAGCTGCTCGAGAAGCTGCCGATTCTGGTGGCGGCGCCGCTGAAGGCGCGCAAGACCAATGTGGCGGGCACCGAGTACACCCTGTTCGCGCAGCCGACACCGTTCAGCGACAAGGCCCGGCCCCTGCTCCCGGATCAGAGCGGCTATTTCAAGACCACCCTGCTGGATCGGGTGGCCGAGGACCAGCCCGGCATGCCGGGCGACACCCCCGACGAGGTGCAGCTCGACACCTGGTTTCATGACCCGGCGGGCAACAAGTACCGACTGGAGTTCGATCACGTGGTCCAGCCGCCCTTCCCCGGCTATGACACCCAGGGCGGCGTGTTCATCGACGGCTGGCTGCACGGCACCACCGGCACCGGCTCGCCGCTGATGCCCAGGGAGTACACCTACGGCGCCTGGTGGGGGATCGTCCATCTGTATATCAACGACGAGCAGGTGGATACCAAGGTCGCCCACTTGATGACCACCGAGGTGGTACGCAAGCGCGACTACTCGCTGGCGCTGGACGAGGAAATGCCGCTGGACCCCAGCGAACGCCACATTCCCGGCCAGGACCACGAGACCCACCTGATCGTGCTGCCGATCAAGCCCACGCCGCAGGGGCCGGTCTTCGAGCCGGTGAAGACGGCCTTCGAGCTCCCCAACGGCGAGAAACAGCCCTTTATCCACATGATGTTCGAGGAGGACAGTATCTCGGAATGGGATCTGAACCTGCAGTCCGGGAACGAATGACAGCAACCGTCCGGCGGTCGTGACAGGCCGCCGGGCAGTGTCCGCCCTGCCGCCTGCCAACCGCCTGCAGACAAGCAGGCAGATCGCAGCGTTTCATGGCACAGGGCCTCTCGTAACACGTCTGGAGGACCGCACATGATTCGCATCGGATACCATCTTAGAACCCTGGCCGGGATAGCCGCGCTCTGCTGGGCCATGGCACTTGTTCCGACTCCGACCCCAACATTGGCGGCAGCGCCGCAGCAGGTCCAGATTACCATCGAGGCGCAGCGCGGATTCAGGTTCCACCCCGCGCAGGTCGAGGTTCCAGTGGGTAGCGAGGTGGTGCTTACCCTGAAGAACACGGCCGTGGTCGGGCATAACCTGCATATCCCCAAGCTGGGGGTGATGACCAGGACCATCACCCATGGGGAAAGCGATAGCGTACGCTTCAGCGTCGACAAGGCCGGAACCTATGCCTTCCGTTGCGAAGTGCCGGGCCATGCACAGGCCGGCATGACGGGCGTGCTCAAGGTTCAGTGAGGCGCCGCTTCATCCCATCATCCTGCTCTGCATGACGAGAAATGCTTGCCCAGGCATCAGCTGCTGAACGGCAATAGCACCGGACGCTTGACCCTATACTTACTATAGGGTGTCTGATGGTAGGCAAGTTCCTTGTGGAGTCCACCATGCGACAGGATCCCTGCTGCTCCGGCCACGCCGCCACCGCGCCTTCACCCAGCGCCTTAACGCCATCAACAGCCCCGGAGGGCAGCAAAACGCTGCGCCTGCGTATTGATGAGATGTGCTGTCCCACCGAAGAGGCGATGCTGCGCAAGGCGCTTGACGACGCGCCCGGCGTGACGGCCCTGGAGTTCGACCTGATGGGGCGCGTGCTGAACATTCATCATCGCGAGGCCGACGCCGACGACATCGCTCGGCGCATCAAGGCCGCCGGCATGACGCCCCAGCCCGTGGATGCACCAGATGCTGCGGATGACGCCAAGCCAAACGAAGGCTGGGGCAAGCTGATCGCGGCGGCCCTGATAGCGCTGGCGGCCGAGCTGATCGGCGCCTTCGAGCCGGCCATGGTGGGCGGGTTAGCCTGGGTGCTACCCCCCGCTCTGGCGCTTATCGCCATCGCCATGGTGGGTCTGCCCACCTGGCACAAGGGCTGGCTGTCGATCCGCCATCGCACGCTCAACATCAACGCCTTGATGAGCGTGGCGGTCACCGGCGCGCTGCTGATCGGCCACTGGGCCGAGGGCGCCATGGTGATGGTGCTGTTTACCCTGGCCGAGCGCATCGAGGCGCGCTCGCTGGAGCGCGCCCGCCACGCCATCCGCGACCTGCTGGGCACGGCGCCGAGCCGAGCCCGACGCCAGAACGCGGCGGGCGAGTGGGAAGAGGTCGACGCCGCCCAGGTCGCGGTGGGCGAGCTGATCCGCGTGCGCGCCGGCGAGCGTCTGGCGCTGGACGGCGACATCGTGCGCGGCCAGGCGACCCTCAACGAGGCGCCGATCACCGGCGAGAGCCTGCCGCGCGACAAGGAGCCGGGCGACAGCGTCTTCGCCGGCACTCTCAATCAGAGCGGCGAGATGGACTACCGCGCCACCCGCCCGGCCAGCGACACCACCCTGGCGCGCATCATCCACGCCGTGGAGCAGGCCCAGGCCAGCCGCGCCCCGACCCAGCGCTTCATCGACCGCTTCGCCGCCGTCTATACCCCGGCGGTGTTCGCGCTCGCCCTGCTGACCGCGCTCGTCTGGCCGCTGCTGTTTGCCGGCGCCTGGCTGGATGGCGTCTACCGCGCCCTGGTGCTGCTGGTCATCGCCTGCCCCTGCGCGCTGGTGATCTCGACCCCGGTCAGCGTGGTCAGCGGGCTGTCCGCCGCGGCCCGGTCCGGCATTTTGATCAAGGGCGGGCGCTTTCTTGAGCAGGGCCACCGGCTGGCCTGGCTGGCGCTGGACAAGACCGGCACCCTGACCCGCGGCGAGCCCGCGCTGGACAACTGGTTCCCCATTGGGGCAACAAGCGAGGCGACAAGCGACGCTGCCCGCGCGCGCCTTGCCCGGCAGGCCGCGGCGCTGGCCGGCGGCTCCAACCACCCGGTCTCGCTGGCCGTTCATCGGGCGCTCGCCGCTGAACGGCCAGCGGCCACGCCGGACGCCGACGAGCCGCAGGATCTTCAGGAGCATCCCGGCATGGGTGTCAGCGCCCGGCTGAACGGCGAGACGCTGTGGCTCGGCAATCGTCGCCTGCTTCAACGCCAGTGTCCCGATGTCGATACGACGCAACTCAGCGAGCGCATCGACGCCGTGGAGCAGGGCGGCGCCAGCGTGGTGATGCTGGGCAACGCCGAGGGCGTAAAAGCGCTGTTCGCGGTGCGCGACCCGCTGCGCGAGACCAGCGTGGCCGCCATCGAGGCGCTGCATCGCGAGGGCGTGAAAACCCTGATGCTCAGCGGCGACAACCGCCACGCGGTGGCCGCCATCGCCAGGGAGGCCGGCATCGACGAGGCGCGCGGCGAGCTGCTGCCGGAGGACAAGCTCGCCGCCATCGAGCAGCGCTCGCGCCAGGGCGTGACCGGCATGGTCGGCGACGGCATCAACGACGCCCCGGCGCTGGCCAGGGCTGATATCGGCTTCGCCATGGGCGTGGCCGGCAGCGATGTGGCCATCGAGACCGCCGACGTGGCGCTGATGGACGACGACCTGGGCAAGCTGCCGACCTTCCTGCGCATCTCGCACACCACCCGCCGGGTGCTGATCCAGAACATCGTCTTTGCCCTCGGCCTCAAGGCGCTGTTCATGGTGCTGGCCTTCGCCGGCATGGCGACCCTGTGGATGGCGGTGTTTGCCGACATGGGC
>DATHXP010000373.1:0-2171 GCA_035459605.1 Halomonas sp.
CAGCACCGGCACATGCTGGCGGCCGTTGTGCACGGCGATGGTCAGCCCCACCATGTCCGGCAGGATCATGGAGCGGCGCGACCAGGTCTTGATCGGCTTGCGGCTGTTGGCCGCAACGGCGGCGTCGACCTTCCTGCTCAGGTGCTCGTCGACAAATGGCCCCTTACGAACTGAACGTGGCACGTTTGGATCCCCTTGAATTTATCTGCTCTTGCGACGGCGCACGATCATCTGATCGGTACGCTTGTTCTTGCGTGTCTTGTAGCCCTTGGTCGGAATGCCCCAGGGGGTGACCGGATGCCGGCCGCCCGAGGTACGGCCCTCGCCGCCGCCATGCGGGTGATCCACCGGGTTCATGGCCACGCCGCGCACGGTCGGGCGCAAACCGCGCCAGCGCTTGGCGCCGGCCTTGCCCAGCGAGCGCAGGCTGTGCTCGGAGTTGCCGACCTCGCCGATGGTCGCGCGGCAGTCGGCGTGCACCTTGCGCATCTCGCCCGAGCGCAGGCGCAGGGTGGCGTATTCACCCTCGCGCGCCACCAGCTGCACACCGGTACCGGCGCTGCGCGCCATCTGTCCGCCCTTGCCCGGCTTCATCTCGATGTTGTGCACCAGGGTACCGACCGGGATGTTGCGCAGCGGCATGGCACTGCCCGGCTTGATCGGTGCATGGCTGCCGGACTGCACCGGCATGCCCACCTCCAGACCCTTGGGCGCCAGGATGTAGCGCCGCTCGCCGTCGGCATACAGCACCAGGGCGATATTGGCGGTGCGGTTGGGATCGTACTCGATGCGCTCGACACGGCCGGCGATGCCGTCCTTGTTGCGCTTGAAGTCGATCACGCGGTAACGCTGCTTGTGACCGCCGCCGCGATGCCGGGTGGTGATACGCCCCAGGTTGTTGCGCCCGCCGTTCCTGTTCTTCTTCTCGACCAGCGGCCCATGGGGCTCGCCCCGGTACAGGTCGCCCGTCGAGAGCTTCACCACAAAGCGGCGGCCCGGAGATGTGGGCTTGGTTTTGACAATAGCCATGACTGAACCTTGCGCTCTTAACTTCTGTCCTCAGGCGCGGATTATTCCGCCCCCATGAAATCGATATCCTGGCCTTCCGCCAGGGTGACATAGGCCTTTTTCCAGTCGGAACGCCTGCCCAGTGTCTGGCCGAAGCGCTTGACCTTGCCCTTGACCCTGGCCACCTGCACGTTGGTCACCTTGACCTCGAACAGCTTCTCCACGGCCTGGCGGATTTCCGGCTTGCTGGCATCGGGCAGCACCTTGAATGCGTACTGCCGGCTGGTATCGGCCAGCCGCGCGGTCTTTTCCGACACCAGCGGTGCCAGCAGAACCTTCATCAGGCGTTCCTGACTCATGCCAGTCTCTCCTCGAACTTCTTCAGGGTGTCGAGCGTCATCAACACCTTCTCGAATCCGATCAGGCTGACCGGATCAGCGGTTTCGGAATCACATACCCCGACGTTGTAGAGGTTGCGCGCGGCGAGATACAGGTTCTCGTCGGCATCGTCGTTGACGATCAGCACATCCCGCAGACCCATGTCCCTGAGCCTGCCTACCAGGTCCCTGGTCCTGGGCGCGGCAAGCGTGAAGTCGTCCACGATGACCAGGCGATCCTGGCGCAGCAGTTCCGACAGGATCGAGGCCATGGCCCCGCGGTACATCTTCCTGTTCACCTTCTGGGAGTAGTCGCGCGGCCTGGCGGCGAAGGTCTTGCCGCCGCCGGCCCACAGCGGGCTGCGGATTGTACCAGAACGCGCCCGGCCTGTCCCCTTCTGGCGCCACGGCTTGACGCCGCCGCCACGTACGTCGGAGCGGCTCTTCTGCGCCTTGGTGCCGGCACGGCCGCCCGCCATGAAGGCGGTGACGACCTGGTGGATCAGCGCCTCGTTGAAATCACGCCCGAAGGCCTTGTCCGAGACGCTGACAGATGCACCACCCTGAACCTGAATATCCATCATTGCCTCCTCAAGCCTTCACTGCCGGCCGCACGATCACGTCGCCGCCCTTGGCGCCGGGCACCGAACCCTTGATCAGGAGCAGGTTGCGCTCGGCGTCCACCCGCACCACTTCCAGGCTCTGGGTGGTGCGGCGCACGCTACCCATGTGTCCGGCCATCTTCTTGCCCTTGAACACGCGGCCCGGGGTCTGGTTCTGGCCGAT
>DATHXP010000374.1:0-14857 GCA_035459605.1 Halomonas sp.
CTTCAGCGCCGACCAGGCGGGGCTGTCGGTGCTGGGGCACATCGTCGAAAATGAGGTGGTGGTCACGGCGCTGGAGGAGCGCCTGGCCGAGCTGCCCAACGTGCAGCAGCGCTTCGGCGCGCGCGTGGCCGGGCTCGAAAAGCGGCCCGCTCCCCATGGCGAAGAGGAAACCGAAGGCTACCGGCTGGTGCTGGAGAGCGGCGAGAAACTGGCCGCGCCGCTGATCGTCGCCGCCGATGGCGCCCGCTCGCCGCTGCGCGACATGGCCGGCATCGGCTATCAGCGTCGCGACACCGGCCAGGTGGCGGTTGTCACCACGGTCAAGACCGAGCGCTCCCACGGCGGCGTGGCGCGCCAGGCGTTTGTCGACGGCTGCCCGCTGGCCTTCCTGCCGCTGACCGTCGACGGCGACCCGCGCTACTGCTCCATCGTCTGGTCGACGACGCCCGAGCATGCCGAGCGGCTGCAGGCGCTATCCGGCGAGGCGCTGGGGCAGGAATTGGCCGCGGGGATCGATCGCCGGCTGGGCGAGACGCTGGCCGTTGATCGCGCCCAGGCGCTGCCGCTGACCCAGCGCCACGCCGAGCGCTACTACCTGCCGGGACTGGTGCTGGTGGGCGATGCGGCACACAGCATTCATCCGCTGGCCGGACAGGGCGTCAATCTGGGACTGATGGATGCCGCGGTGCTGGCCGAAGAGTGGCTGCGGGCGCGGGCGCGCGGGCTGCCGGCGGGCCACACCCTCAGCCTGGAGCGCTATGCGCGCCGCCGGCGCGGCGACAATGCGGCGATGCTCAAGCTGATGGAAGGCTTCTGGCGGCTGTTTGGCGCTTCGCATCCGGCGCTGACTCTGGCCCGCAATCTGGGCCTGTCTGGCGTCGACAGCCTGGGGCCGGTCAAGCGCCTGCTGCTGCTGCAGGCCAGCGGCCAGCGCGGCCGCCTGCCGCTATCCTGTCGCGGCGGCTAGCGCCTTGGGCGTCGGCTTTCAGCGCCGACCCGGCACCCGCTCGCCGAGCACGTCCAGCGCCTTGAGCAGGTTCAGGGCCTCGCCCAGCTGGTAGTCGTCGCGCAGGCGGGTACTCAGAACGTTCCGTTCGGGGTCTTCGTCGCTGCCCTTCAGGTGCCCTTCCAGGTCCGCCTCGCGAACGCGCAGCGATAGCTCATCGGCAACTTCGAGGCGACCGCGCACCACTTCCACGTCGGGGGTAATGCCCTGGGCCTGAATCGAACGCCCGCTCGGCGTGTAGTAGAGCGCCGTGGTCAGCTTGAGGCCTTCGCCGTCGCCCAGCGGAATGAGCTGCTGCACCGAGCCCTTGCCGAAGCTTTCGGTACCCATGACCACGCCGCGGCGCTGATCCTGGATCGCCCCGGCGACGATTTCTGCCGCCGAAGCGCTGCCGTCGTTGATCAGCACCACCAGCGGCACGTCCGGCGCGGCGGTTGCCGACCCGGCCGAAAAGCGCTGATCGCTGTTGGGCAGGCGGCCCTCGGTGTAGACGATCAGGCCGCTTTGGAGGAAGCTGTCAGTCACGTCGACCGCGGCCTGCAGCACGCCGCCGGGGTTGTTGCGCAGATCAAGCACCAGCCCCTTCAGCTCGCCCGTGGCGCGCAGCGTTTCCAGCGCCTCGTTGACCTGCTTGCCGGTGCCGGCCTGGAACTGGCTGATGCGCAGGTAGCCATAGCCCGGCGCCAGCAGGTCGTGCTTCACGCTGCGGGTGCGAATGATTTCGCGTTCCAGCGTCAGATTGCGCGGGGCGTCTTCGCTGTCGCGCAGGATCGTCAGCTCAAGCTTGGTGCCGGGGTCGCCGCGCATCAGCTTCACCACCTCCTGCAGCGACAGCCCATCGGTGGGCGTGTCGTTGATGCGCAGGATGGCGTCGCGGGCCATGATGCCGGCGTTGGCGGCGGGCGTATCGTCCAGCGGCGTGATCACCACCAGCTGGCCGTCGCGCTTGCCGATCTCGACGCCCACGCCGCCAAATTCGCCCTTGGTGCTCTCCTCCAGATCGCGAAAGGCCTCGGCGTCCAGGTAGGCCGAGTGGGGGTCGAGCTCGTTGAGCATGCCGCGCATGGCGTTGCGCAGCAGGGTGACGTCATCGATCTCGTCGACATAGGCGCGCTTGATGCGCTCGAAGACCTCGGCAAAGGCTTGAATCTCGGCTACCGGAAGATCGCCGTCGTCCTGCGCGACGGCGGGGGAGGCAAGCGGCAGGGCCAGCAGGCCAAGGCACAGCAGCGCTGCTGTGAAGCGCCGTGTTGGAAACAAGCTGGCGAAGCGGCGTGAAGACATCAGGCCCTCGTGATCTCAAGCGGGTGTGGCAGCAGCATAGCGTGGCACTGGCGGGCAGGGAATAGCGCAGGGCTTTTCAATGCCGGCTCGCCGGATGGACGACTGCGCCGTGTTTGGGACTTTCCGGTGCCCGATTCAGCGCCGCGCCATCCAGCGGCTGGGGTCGATGGGGTTACCGTTGCGGCGCACCTCGAAGTAAAGGCCGGCCGCGCTCTGGCCGCCGGTGGCGCCCACCGCGCCCAGCGTATCGCCGCGCTGCACCGGCTGGCCGACTTCCGCCGCGAAGTACTGAAGATGGGCGTGCAGCGTCATCACCCGGTCGCCGTGATCGATGATCAGCATGTTGCCAAAGCCGCGCATCCAGTCGGCAAACACCACGCGCCCGGCGTGAACGGCGGTGACCGGGGCGCCTTCGGCGGCGGCGATGACCAGGCCGTTGCGGTGCACGCCGCGACCGCTGCCGAAGCCCGACAGGATACGCCCCTGGGCGGGCCAGGGCAGATCGCCCCGGGTGTGTTCGATGCCGGTGGAGGGCGGCGGGCGGTCGAGCCGTGCCAGGCGCTCCTGCACCTGCTGCAGCACGCGTTCGGCATGGGCGCGATCCTGATCCAGCTTGACCAGACGGGCAGCGTCGCTGGCGTACTGGGCGTCGAGTTTTTTCACCAGGGCCCCGCGCTGCGCCACCTGGCGTGCCAGGTCGGCGCTGCTTTGTTCAAGGGACAGGGCCAGGCTCTCGAGCTGCCGGTGGCGCTCGGTGTGCTCCCGGCGGTTGTCGACCAGCGCCGCTTCCAGCCGATCGAGCCTGTCGAGTATCGCGTGGCGCGCCTCGGTGAGCCGGTTCAGGTAGGTCTGGAAGCGGTCCAGCCGCGCCGGATTGTCCTGGTTGAGCAGCAGCTTGAGCTGCGGCGTATGGCCCAGCCGATAGAGGGCGTCGAGCTGCTCGCCGAGCGCCGCCAGCTGTTCTTCGCGCGCCGCGATCAGGTGCTCATGACGATCCTGAAGCTCGCGCAGGCGCTGTTCCAGCGTGTCCTGCTCGTCTTGCAGCACAGTCAGGCGCTGATGCGTCTCGCTCAGCGCGGCTTCCAGCCTGTGCAGCTCGGCGCTGGCGGCGTCGCGCGCCGCGTGCGTGCTGGCCAGATCGCGGTTGGCGGCCTTGATCTGCTGGCCGATGGCGTCCAGCTGCTCTTGCGCTTCATCCACGTCCTGAGGCGCGGCCAGCGCCGGCATCAGGCACAGCCACACCGCCATGGCCGCCGACAGTGCCGGCCTGCGTAGCCGCGCGCGGGCCGACGCCACCGCTTCAGGCCTCGCGGATCAGGCAGCGACCGGTCATTTCGGCAGGCGCCGGCTGATGCATCAGGTTCAGCAGGGTCGGTGCGATGTCGCACAGGCGCCCGCCGTCTTCCAGCTCAAGCTCGCGCTCGCCGACATAAATCAGCGGCACCGCGAAGGTGGTGTGCGCCGTATGGGGCGCGCCGGTTTCCGGGTTGACCATCTGCTCGGCGTTGCCGTGGTCGGCGGTGATCAAACAGGCGCCGCCGACCTTCTCGATGGCCTCGACGACGCGCGCCACGCAGGCATCCACGGTTTCAATGGCCGCCACGGCCGCGTCGAAGTCGCCGCTATGGCCGACCATGTCGCCGTTGGCGTAGTTGCACACGATCAGGTCGTGATCGCCGGATTCTATGGCCTCGACCAGCCGGTCGGTGACCTCGACGGCGCTCATCTCGGGCTTTTTGTCGTAGGTCTTCACGTCCTGGGGCGAGGGCACCAGAATCCGCGTCTCGCCCTGATACTCGGCCTCGCGGCCGCCCGAGAAGAAAAAGGTCACGTGGGCGTACTTCTCGGTCTCGGCAATGCGCAGCTGGGTCAGGCCGCGCTGCTCCATCAGCTCGCCCAGGGTGTTGTCGAGCGTGACCGACGGGAAGGCAATGGACGTGGCGATATCGGCGGCGTACTGAGTCAGGCTGACCAGGCCCTGGCCGGCTAGCTGCGGGCGTACCCGGCGCGCAAAGCCGCTGAAGTCGTCGTCGACAAAGGCTCGGCTCAGCTCCCGGGCGCGGTCGGCGCGGAAATTGAGAAACAGCAGCGCATCGCCGTCTTCCACGTGGACCGGCCGGTCGTTTGGCGTGACGGCCGTGGCGGTGACGAACTCGTCGTTCTCGTCCCGAGCGTAGGCGGCCTGCAGGCCTGCCTCGGCGCTGGTGGCGCGATACGCAGCGTCGCCTTCGGTGATCAGACGATACGCCTGCTCGACGCGCTCCCAGCGGTTGTCGCGGTCCATGGCGAAATAGCGCCCGATCAGCGAGGCGATAAAGCCGTTGTTCTTACCGACCAGCTCGGCCAGGCGGGTATCGAGCCGCTCGATGGACGCCTGGGCGCTGCGCGGCGGGGTGTCGCGACCATCCAGGAAGGCGTGCAGGTAGATGCGCTTGGCGCCGCGCGCAGCGGCCAGCTCGGCCACGGCCACGATATGGTCTTCATGGCTGTGCACGCCGCCGGGTGAGAGCAAACCCATCAGATGCACCGCCTTGCCGGTGGCCACCGCCGCGTCGATGGGCGCGGTCAGCGCCGGATTGTCGGCCAGCGCGCCTTCCTCGATGGCCTTGGTAATGCGGGTAAAGTCCTGATAGACGATGCGCCCCGCGCCCAGGTTCATGTGGCCCACCTCCGAGTTGCCCATCTGGCCGTCGGGCAGCCCCACGTTGCGGCCGTCGGTATGAATCAGCGTATTGGGGCGCTCGCGCTGCAGCCGGTCCATGGTGGGCGTGCTGGCCGCCGCTATGGCATTGTGCGCGGCATCCGGGTTGTGGCCGTAGCCGTCGAGGATGATCAGCGCCACGGGGCGGGGGGCAAGGGTCAAAGCGTCGGTCATGGGTCATCTCGTGTTGGGCGCAACCGCGGCGCGCGCGCCGGCGGGTCGCGACTTGTCTTCGCTTGCGGCATCATAGCGCATGGCCTTGCCGGACGTCATTTGGCGCGCTCCTGCGCGCAACTTCGTTGCGTTCCGGCTTCATGTATACTGGCCGCGCCGACAACGCCGGCCACCGTTTATCTACCGCGCACCCGACAAGAGTTAGCCCGAGCCATGATTGAGCAGATGTTTGAATTTGCGATGAACCATCCCCTGCTGGTGGGCGCCTTCGTCCTGGTGCTGCTGGCCTGGGCCGCCTACGAAATCTATAGCGGTCAGTCCAGCGGCGTGAGCTCCAGCGAGGCGACCCAGCTGATCAATCGTGAAGATGCCGTCGTGCTGGATATCCGCGAAGCCAGCGACTTCAAGGCCGGACACATCGCCGGCGCGCGCAATATTCCCCAGAGCCGCCTTGATGAACGCATCAGCGAGCTTGAAAAATTCAAGGACAAGCCGGTAATCATCGCCTGCAAGCACGGCCAGAGCTGCGGTGCCGCCCAGGCCAAGCTGAACAAGGCCGGTTTCGAGCGCGCCCTCAAACTGCGCGGCGGCGTGACGCAGTGGCAGGCGGACAGCCTGCCGCTGGTCAAGAAGTAAGCATTTCATTCATTTCGAGTCATCGACCTAAAAGGACATATTCATGGCGGAAGAGAAGAGCCAGAATGCACCCAACGGCCAGGCGAGTCAGGCCAGCGAGGCGCAGCGCCCGCAGGTGCAGTTTTCCATGCAGCGCGTTTATGTGAAGGACATCTCCTTCGAGGCGCCCAACTCGCCGGCGGTGTTTCAGCAGGGCTTCAAGCCCAAGGTGGGCCTGGACCTCAACACCAGCCATCGGCACCTTGGCGAAGACGCCTATGAGGTGGTGGTCAAGGTCACCGCCCAGGTGACCCACAACGAAGAAGGCGCGACCTCCTTCCTGGCCGAGGTGGAGCAGGCCGGCCTGTTTCGCATCGGTGGCATCGAAGGCGCCCAGCTCGATCACACCCTCGGCGCCTTCTGCCCCAACCTGCTGTTCCCCTACGCCCGCGAGTGCGTCGACAACCTGGTCAATCGCGGCGGCTTCCCCCCGCTGATGCTGGCGCCGGTCAACTTCGACGCCATTTACGCCCAGCGCAAGAAGCAGCAGGCCGAGCAGCAGCAGGAAAGCGCCCAGCCCCAGGGCAACGGCCCCGCCGCCGAGTAGTTGATCCAATGACGACGGCGCCTGGACCGCGCATCTACCTCGCCGCCGAGCTTGACGCCGGCGGTGAGGTCGTTCTGCCCGACGGGCCGGCGCGCCACGTGGCGCGGGTGTTGCGGCTGGGCCTCGGCGCGTCGCTTACGCTGTTCGACGGCCGCGGCAACGAGGCCCGCGCCGTGCTGGTCGAAGCCGAGCGCAAGCGCGTAGTAGCGCGTGTGGAAAGCGTCAGCGTGGGGCAGGGCGAGTCGCCGCTGGCGGTGCATCTCGGCCAGGCGATCTCCAAGGGCGAGCGCATGGACTACGCCATTCAGAAAGCCGTCGAGCTTGGCGTGGCCGCCATTACGCCGCTCTACACCGAGCACGGCGACGTGCGCCTCAAGGGCGAGCGCGAGGCCAGGAAGCTGGCCCGCTGGCAGGCGGTGGCCGCCAGCGCCTGCGAACAGTGCGGCCGCGCCACCCTGCCGCCGGTTCATCCGCCCATGGCGCTAGCCGACTGGCTGGCCTTACGTAATGAACAGCTGCGGCTGGTGCTGCACCCCGGCACCCCCGGCGCGCTGGAGCGGAAAGACAGCCCCGCTACTGCCGCGTTGCTGATCGGCCCCGAAGGCGGCCTCAGCGCCGCCGAAGTGGAAAGCGCCCAGGCCGCCGGCTTTGTCGCCCTCACCCTCGGCCCGCGCATTCTGCGCACCGAGACCGCCCCAGTGGTGGCGCTGGCGCTGCTGCAGGACCGGTTTGGGGACTTGTGAGGGTTGGTTGGGTGGGGTTCGGCCAGAAGCAGACGTTCAGACAGCCCTGATATAACGCCCCAACAGGACGCGCGGCTGCGAAATGGAGGCGAAGCCGCAACGTAGTAAGCGTCGTCGTGACTGGTCTTGTTAGGGCTTTTGAATCGGGATAGCATAATCGTATAGCTATTCGCGGAGGCGGCATGACTACCGAAACGTTAGACCACCTACGCTCTCAGATTTCGACTCTCTCCCAGTCGGAACGTGCAGCGCTGGCTCACGAGCTGATAATGAGCTTGGACGGCCCCCGTGACGACTCAGTGGAGCAGGCTTGGAATGATGAAATAGTTCGACGTGTTTCCAAGGTTAAAAGCGGGAACGCCACGCTGCTCAGCCGTGAAGAATTTCGATCAAAGATGAGAGCGAGGTTAGGCCGGTAAAAGTGCGAACGGTAAGGATACTGGAAGAGGCCTCACAGGAAGCAATAGAGGCAGCAGCATGGTATGAGTATGAGCAGCCTGGGCTCGGGGTCGAGTTTTTGCTGCAGTTGATGCTGCCATCGACGTTATTGAAGAAAACTTCATCCCATTATCACCTCTCCCCGAAAAAGCCGGCGATGCCGGAGCAAGTCGCCTGGTTCTGGAACGCTTTCCATACGATATCGTCGTCATTGAATTGCCAGAAGAGGCGGCTGTAGTTATTGCCATTGCTCACCACTCCCGAAAACCTGGCTATTGGCGAAAGCGCAGTAAGCTCTAACAGCGTATTAGACTGCGTGCTCGTATATCGATTTAAACGAGCGGGCACGCTTATCGGTGTATACTGCACGCTGACCTCTATTAACCTTATTAAATATAATAATATTTACTGCAGCTCGGCAGCATAGTACCAATGCACCGTGCATGCTACATAACACAGATAGACGCGCATGCTCCTTTTCCCGGCATGGCCGCTCAGGGTCGAAAGTTGTCATCACTCCACCTGCTCGGTCACTTTTTCCGTATCAAACGCCAGATGCCCGGCGATCGATTGCATCCCGTCGACCGGACGTTCATAGCTCCAGGCGACATCATCGATAGCATCGAGTGAGTAATAGCTGGCATCGCCTTTGAACGGGCAATTAGTCACGGTCTTGGAGCGGGTCAGCAGTTCCATCCGCACGTCGTCGCGTGGGAGGTAGTGACGCGGCGGATAGCCGCGCTCGCGCAGTTCGTTGGCGCGGATGGTATCGGCAAGCAGGGTGTCGCCGTGATAGATGCGCACCCGGCGGGAATGCGGATGCAGCGTGATGCGGGGCTCGGTGCGATCGACCATCAGCAGTTACCCTTGATTGGTTGGCGCTTCAGCCAGCTTAGGGAAGATGGGAGGGGCTGTCACTTTATCCGTGGCAAGGTCGTCTTCGCCATTGGTCGTGAACGCCATGCGGTGGGAAAAGTCACTGCATCAGGCCGAGCGTGAACAGCAACGCGGCGGCCATGGAGCCTGCCGTGCGCAGGGTGTTGAGCCGGGTCCAGCGCTTCAGGTAATGCTCCCAGACGGCCGTCGCATCGGAATCGGTGACCGAGACCGCGGCCAGGCGGTTGTTCAGCGGCACATTGCCGAGTAGCGTCACGACAAAGGTGGCACCGAGATACGAGAGGCCGCCGGCGAATGCATAGGGGGCCGAGGGCGTTCCCCAGCCGATGATGGCCAGCACGGCGACCAGCAGCGACAGCGCCGCCGTGCCCATGAAGGCGCCCAGGAAAGAGCGATTGAGCACCACGACGTTGATCGACTGCATCGCCGCGACGCCCTCCGCAGAGGGCAGGCGCGCGAGGGCTTTCATAATGAAGCTCGAGAAGGCGAAGAAGACACCGCCGATCAGCGCAGCGCCGAGCAAGGCGGCGACGATGGTGACTGTGGTAAAGAGGGTCATACGGCCGCCTCCTCATCCGTCGCCTGCCAGGTGCCGCGGGCGGCGATGCGACGCGCGAAGTCCGCGATGTTGGCGGGCTCCCGCCCCAGCGCTCGCTGTACGCCGTCGGCAACATAGCTGTTGCGGCCATCGAGGACGGTGTCGAACAGGTAGTTCAGCAGCCAGGCGATGTCACCCGGCGCACCCGCCTCATTGAGGGCCTGAGCGAAGGTGTCCTTGGGGATCGGGGTGAAGCGCACTTCGCGCCCGGCGGCGCGAGAGATCTCCCGGGCCAGCTCGCTGAAGGTAAGGGGGCGGGGGCCGGTGACCTCATAGGTCTCGTAGGCATGGCCCTTCTCGGTCAGCGCGGCCACCGCGACATCGGCGATGTCGTTGGCATCGATGAAGGGCTCGGGGATATCCGCCGCCGGCAGGGTGATGGCGCCGTCCCGGACCATGTTGAGAAACTCGCCTTCCGAGAAGTTCTGCATGAACCAGCTCGCACGCACCACCGTCCACTCGACTCCGGCCGCCTGGACGATCCGTTCGCAGGCCTGCGCCTCTGCCTCGCCGCGCCCCGACAGCAGCACCAGGCGCTGGACGGCTCGGGTGACGGCGCGGTCCACGAAACGGCGAATCGCCTCCGCGGCCCCGGGGATCGCCAGATCCGGCGCGTAGGCGATATAGGCCGCCGTCACGCCCTCGAGGGCCGCGTCCCAGCCGCTCGGCGCGTGCCAGTCGAACGCCGGGCTTGTCGAGCGGGAGGCGATGCGGGTGGTGATGCCGCGGGCCTGCAGGCGCTCGGCGACGCGGCGCCCGGTCTTGCCGGTGCCGCCCAGGACGAGGACGACACCCCGGCGGGTTTCATGAGTCGTTGATGACGTTGTCATGATGCTCTCTCCTCAAGATCGTTCGGTGATGGCGGTTGCTACACGATCAATATAAAAAGGGCACTGAGAACCCACCATGCGCGAGACGCTCGGATTCATACGCATCCGTCTATAATCGAGCGATGGATACCCTTGGTGGACTGCTGGACGCGCCGCGGGCTCGTGGCGCTTTCGCCCTGCGCACGGTCATGGCCCCGCCGTGGTCGCTGCGAATCCTCGCCGAATCGCCGCTGACGCTGATCGCCGGCGTGGCGGGCGAGGTGTGGCTGGTGCCCGACGACGGCGGCCCGCTGCGGATCGGCCCGGGCGACATCGCCGTCACCCGCGCTCCGGCCCATTACACCGTCGCCCACGACCCCACGATGCCTCCGCAGGTGGTCGTCCACCCGGGCCAACGCTGTTGCGACCTGGCGGGCCACACCGTGCGGGAGGCGATGACCCACGGGGTGCGCACCTGGGGCAACGATCCCCAGGGCGCGACGGTGTTTCTCGTCGGCGCCTACGAGCATCTGAGCGACATCAGCGACCGCCTGCTGCGTGCCCTGCCGCCCGTGCTGACGCTATCACGCGGCGATTGGGAATCGCCCCTCGTGGCGCTGCTCTGCGACGAGGTGATCATCGACGAGCCGGGGCAGGCCGCGGTGCTCGATCGCCTGCTCGACCTGCTGATCACCGCCGTACTCAAGGCCTGGTTCGCCCGTCAGGACACGCGGCGACCGGTCTGGTGGCGCTCCCAGGGTGACCGGATCGTGGAACGCGCGTTGCGCATCATGCACGACCAGCCCGCCTACCCCTGGACGCTGGCTACCCTCGCGGCGGAAACCGGCGCCTCGCGGGCCTCCCTGGCACGGCGCTTCCACGACCTGGTGGGCGAGCCGCCCATGGCCTTCCTAAAACACTGGCGGATGGCGCTGGCGGCCGACCTGCTGTGCCAGCCCGACGAAACGGTCGGCAGTGTGGCAGAGAAGGTCGGCTATGCCACACCCTACGCCTTCAGCGCGGCGTTCAAGCGCGTTCGGGGCCTGAGCCCGACACGGTATCGGGCGGATGCGCTGGCCACCGATTGAGCGGCTTGTTAGCCGCTTCTGCTTAAAGGCGCTCAACCAGCCATACCTTGATGATTGATTGGCGGGTGACGCCAATACGTGCCGCCTCACGATCCAACGACTCTACAACCCAAACCGGAAAATCGACGTTGATTCGCTTTTGCTCCTGATTGACGCGGCGAACTGTGGACAGGTCAAGATCGTCAACAATATCTTCCTGACCTTCCTCGAATTTTTTCGAAGTCTTTAGCTTTCATAGAGCTCAATCCCCTTCTTGCGGGAATGTCTGACTGAAGTCAGACGAATGCGACTTTCCACCTTGTGTGTGACGACAGCCGACCCGTGCTTTCCACCAATCTTTCCTATTAGCAAAAACCTTGGCATCCTCTGGTTTTGCCCGAATTTCCAGCAGGTGTGGATCTCCCCATAGTCTTTGGGCAGCCACGAAGTCGATACCGTGCTTATCAAGGTTGGATTGCCCTGTCCCGCAAGGCGTGGCAGCGAGGTGCAACTGCTATTAATCCGGCAAGCATTTATGCCGGGTTAATAACGCAATGCGCCCGTGCCACGAGTCGATGCTTTGGATACTGACACTCAACGCAAGCACCGCAAAGCGGTGCGCGCTTGTATCACCGCTCGAGTGGGCGATGCTTTACGCGCTGTTTGGTAAAACGCCCGGCGTTGGCCAGGCGTTACAGAGTGATGAGGTGGTGGTGAGCGCTTACAGCAGGCCTGCAATGGATTGTGACAGCCCCTGCTCCAACTCGGGCAGCGCCTTGTCGAAGGTCAGGTTGACCTGGTTGGCTGTAGAGACAATGCGCGTTTGGTAGCGATGCCAGTCGGTCGTCTCGTGTGAAGTCACCGTGCGGTGGCCCGAGGTGCCCTGCTTGAGTGCAGCGCGGTTGTTCTCGCTAATCACCACGCCTTGGGCGGCGCGCTCGCTGATTTGCAGATCGGTGATCATGGTGAAGTGAACGTCTTTGACCATGGCGTTGGCGGCCATGCCCACCAGGCCACCGACCAGCGCCGTGCCCACGCGGCCACTGCCGCCGCCGAAGGCCGCACCGCCTACTACGGCGCCGGTCAGTCCGGCGCCGTAGCCTTGCGCCAGGGCTGTCTGAGCACCGCGCAGATCGGTTTCGCCCACCTGTAGAATGTTGGTCTGTAGCAGGTAATAAGCCTGATCGAGATCGTTGGTTACCGTATAGCCGCGGCTTTCGACAGCTTGGCGAATTTTCGGTTCAATAGTGATGCCCTGTTCGTCGGAGGTGTTGCGAATCTGCAGATAGACCACCTTCTCGCTAGCGGGGCGGGGATCGAGGAATACCGTCTCGCTCATCTTGGTCTGCACATCCAGGTTGCGCTTGGTGATAGCGGTGTGAGTGGCGGCGCAGCCGGAAAGCAGCAGAGCGCCCGCCATGGCAGCGACGAGCAGTACGGATTTGATGCGCATATCAGTTTCCTTCGAGTAGTGTCAATACAGCCGTTCGATGGCGGCGTGGTGTGGGTGGGCAGGTAGGGAGCCAGGCAAACGAAAGAACCGACAACACGCGGTAACACGCAGTAAGCAATAGCTGAAGGCAAGCCCACTGTATTGAGCGAATGCCGAGGCGCCATCTCTGTGCCCGCAGCAAATGTCGGCTAGCGCGGCGATAACTTTAGGCTCTTCGAGATTTGCGTGAAATGGGTGCGATCTGAGGCTAGGGGTAGGATAGAGAAACGGTGGTAAAACTGTCTCACGAGGGCTGCAAGGAGTTAATGAACCTTAGCCGCAGAAAAAATACCGAACTGTGTCAAGAAAAATAAATCAGAAAATTAGATACAGAATGTCAGATATGCTTAGATAACAAGGCAGCAGTATTATTAAGTGTAACCATGAAAATTAGAGGAAAGATAAAATATGAAAATTGTAGTCTTAGAATCTCTAGGGATTAGTGATGAAGAGTTAAGTGTAATATCAAAGCCTTTAACTGATAACGGCCATGAGTTAGTTGTATATGACGATGGAAAATTAGATGATGAGACTCTTAAAGCGAGGATTAAAGATGCAGACGTTATAGTGATCGCCAATACGTTGCTGAGTGGTGAAGTGATCGATGCTGCAGAAAAATTAAAATATATCTCAGTAGCCTTCACTGGTTATAATCATATCGATTTAGAAAAGTGTAAAGAGAAAGGAATTAACGTATCAAATGCTGCGGGATACAGTACGAACTCTGTAGCAGAAATTACCTTTGGGCTAATCATTTCACTGTTACGTAATATTGTACCTTTAGAGGCAGTAGTCAGAGACGGAGGTACAAAAGATGGCTACAGACAGATTGATTTAAAAGGTAAAACTTTGGGGGTCTTAGGTACTGGAGACATAGGTGGCGCAGTAGCTGAATTAGGTTTGGCTTTCGGCTGTAAGGTCATTGCTTATAACAGAAGTGAAAAGCCAGAATTGATAAGTAAGGGTGTGGAGTATAAGTCGTTAGATGAAGTCTTAACGACGAGTGATATTGTTACCATTCATACGCCACTAACGGATGAAACTAAACATTTAATTGATAAAGATAAGCTAGCATTGATGAAAGCTAGTTCGTTCTTAATCAATACAGCAGTTGGCCCGATTGTTGATAATGATGCATTGGCAGAAGCACTGTGCAATGGGACAATCGCTGGTGCAGGTTTAGATAGGGTAGATATGGAGCCACCAGTTCCCGCAGACTACCCGATCCTAGATGCTCCGAATGTAGTTCTCCTACCGCATATCGGATTTGCAACAGAAGAAGCTATGGTGAGAAGAGCTGAAATTACATTCGAAAATATTATTAAATGGGAAAAAGGCGAACAAGAAAATATAGTTCTTTAAAATAGCTCAACACAAACCTATCCCCCTCTGTCAGGTTGACACACAGGGCTCATGCCTCGCTACTCCGAGGAGCTGACTTGATTCGGATGCTGCTGTGGATACTCGCAATCGCGCTGCTTGCTTATGGGGCCTGGTTGGCGCTGCTGTATTTTCAGCAGCGGACGGTGCTGTTTCCCGGCACCGGCATGGCGCCGGGTGGCGGGCTCGGGCCGCCGAGCGGTTCCGAGACGGTCTGGTTCGATGTGGCTGGCGCGCGCGCGGAGGCCTGGCTGCTGCCCGCGTCGTCGCCGCCGGAAAAAGGCGGCGCGCCGGCGGTCATCTTCGCTCACGGCAATGCCGAGCTCATTGACGAGCTGGCAAAGCAGTTCGATGCGCTGCGTAAAGCCGGGCTGCATGTGCTGCTGGTCGAGTATCCCGGCTACGGGCGCTCTACCGGGTCGCCCAGCGAGGCTAACTTGACGGCGGTATTCACCGAGGCCTACGACTGGCTGGCGGCGCGTTCAGACGTGGATGCCGGGCGTATTGTCGGCATGGGGCGGTCGCTGGGCGGCGGAGCGATCACGGCGCTGTCGCGTCGGCGCGAGCTGGCGGCGATCGTGCTCCAGTCCGCTTTTACCAGCGTGCCGGCCATGGCGCGCTCCTACGCGGTGCCGGGGTGGCTGGTGCGTGATCCTTTCGACAACGAATCAGCGCTGCGAGCCTATGATGGGCCGGTATTGCTGGCGCACGGCCGGCGGGACGAGATGATCCCGTTTCGGCACGGCCAGCGGCTGGCGGAGACGGCCGATGCCGAGCTGCTGGCCTGGGAGTGCGGGCATAACGACTGTCCGCCGGACTGGGAGGCGTATCTCGACCGTGTGATCGCGTTCTTGCGGGAGCAGGGGGTTCTCAAGGAAGGGCGTGCTTAAGGCCCGCACGGATTTCGTTGCGGTATAGATACGCAGAGCCTGCGTGAAGCGGGCCGGTTCGCAATATCGCTGATGAATTGAGCAGTGGTATAATTGCTACCTGCTCGATCAGAGTCGAGATCAGTTCAGTTTCACGGATTCAGAAGAAATAGTTAC
>DATHXP010000375.1:0-25174 GCA_035459605.1 Halomonas sp.
CCGGCCAGATCCGCCACCAGCATCGCAATCAGATAGGGCAGCAGGGTCACCGAGAAGCGCACACCCTCCCTTGGCCCCTTCGATGAAAGCGTCATACACGTTGACCCGGCGCAGCGCTCCTACCGCCAGGAAGAGCACCACAATGCCGAATAGGGTGAAATTGCCCACCAGGGTCGAAGTGGCCGCCATGGCCTGAGCCGACATGCCCGCCAGCAACGCCAACAGCAGCCCCAGCGCAGCAGCGGCCAGGCAAGCCAATACCACCGGTTGCCACAGCCGCAGGCGCTGCACCAGGGCCACGCTGAGCAGCCCGGCCAGACTGGAAGGCGGTGGTGGCCAGCAGGATCGGCAGGAAGACCGCAGCGGGCTCCGCCGCACCCTGCTGAGCGCGATACATGAAGATGGTGACCGGCAGCAGGGTCAGCGACGAGGTATTAAGCACCAGAAACAATTAGGCTTTGTCTGAAATGTCGACGAGCGATGATCAGGCAAGGCAAAAATCGCCGAAAAGACAGAGTTTACGTGGTGTAAATGAGTACTTTGAGCCGATTTTTAACGCCGCACGATCGAGTGCAGGCACTTTTCGGACAGAGCCTAGCATCAATGAGCGCGCGGCCACTATCAAGCCAGACAGCGGAGAATGACGCCAAGGATACGGTCGTTGAAGGCCAACGACCGCTTAACGCAAGCGATATGGCAAAGTGACGTGGGATTTCGTCGACGCGGGCCCAAGTATCGGGTCGCTGGACTGACGCAGGAGCTGGCCACCGAGCGGCGCAGGTTTCGAGCCTGGCGCTTCCTGGTACGCCCCGCCATATCTCCTGCAGTGGCCAATGGAGACTGCCATGAACGCCATTATCGATGTGCAACACGTGCACAAGGCCTTCGGCGGCCTCCGAGTGCTCAACGACTGCTCGATCCAGGTGGAAAAAGGCTCCATCACCGGCCTGATCGGCCCCAACGGCGCCGGCAAGTCGACGCTGTTCAACATCATCGCCGGCGCCCTGCCGCTGGACAGCGGCAGGATCCTGCTCGACGGCGAAGACATCACCGGCCAGCCCACCCACCGCCTGTTCCATCGCGGCCTGGTGCGCACCTTCCAGATTCCCCACGAGTTCTCGATGATGACCGTGCGCGAGAACCTGATGGTGGTGCCTCCCGACCAGCGCGGCGAAAACCTGTTTACCAGCTGGCTGGCCTGGGGCAGGGTGCGCGAACAGGACGGCGTTATCCTCGAGCGGGTCGACGAGGTGCTCGATTTTCTGGAGATCTCCCACCTGGCCGATGAGCTGGCCGGCAACCTGTCCGGCGGTCAGAAGAAGCTGCTCGATCTGGGGCGCACCATGATGACCGATGCCCGGGTGGTGCTGCTCGACGAGCCCGGCGCCGGCGTCAACCGCACCCTGCTGGGCAAGATTCGCGAGGCCATTCGCCGGCTCAACGCGGAGCGCGGCTATACCTTCTGCGTGATCGAGCACGACATGGAGCTGGTCAGCCAGCTGTGCGACCCGGTGCACGTCATGGCCAACGGCGAGATGATCGCCTCGGGTCATATGGATGCGCTGCGCCGCGACGAGCGGGTGCGCGAGGCCTACCTGGGCGGCGGCGCCAGCGGACGCGGCGGCGAGACCGCCGCAGCGACGGTCTCGACAACCGGCACGGATAGGGAAGAAAGGGAAGACAGGGAAGACAGCCAATGAGCACACTGCTGGAAGCGCGCGACCTCTACGGCGGCTACGGGGGCAACGACATTCTCAAGGGCGTCAGCCTGCGGGTGGAAGCCGACGAGGTCGTCGTCATCGTCGGCCCCAACGGCGCCGGCAAGTCCACCGCCATGAAGGCCATCTTCGGCCTGCTGCGCATCCGCCAGGGCCAGGTGCTCTACCGCGGCGAAGACATCACCAACGCCAGGCCGGAGCAGATGGTGCGCCGCGGCGTTGCCTACGTTCCCCAGGAGCACAACATCTTCCCCTCGCTCAGCGTGCAGGAAAACCTGGAGATGGGCGCCTATCTGATGAAGGGCGACCTGAAGCCGCGCCTGGAGCGCATCTACCAGCTGTTCCCGCGCCTGGCCGAGCGCAAGCGCCAGCCCACCGGGCAGATGTCCGGCGGCGAGCGCCAGATGGTGGCCATGGGCCGCGCGCTGATGATCGACCCGCGCCTGTTGATGCTCGACGAACCCACCGCCGGCCTCTCACCCAAGCTGATCGACGAGACCTTCGTGCAGATCCAGAAGATCAACGCCGCAGGCATCGGCGTGCTGATGGTGGAGCAAAACGCCAAGCAGGCGCTGGCCATTGCCAGCCGCGGCTACGTGCTGGCCACCGGAGCCAACCGCCACGAAGATAGCGGGGCAGCGCTGCTTGCCGATCCCCACGTCGCCGAAATGTTCCTGGGAGGCTGAGAGTGAACGAGATCCTGCAGCTGCTGGTGTATGGCCTGGTACTGGGCAGCGTGCTGGCCATGGGCGCCATCGGGGTGTCGATGATCTTCGGCATCCTGCGCTTCGCCCACTTCGCCCACGGCGACTTCATGACCTTAGGCGCCTACCTGGGGCTGGCCTTCATCGCCGCCTTCGGCCTCGGCGCCTGGTGGGCGCTGCCGGCGGCGATGCTCGGCATGGCGATCGTCGCCGTGGGCATCGACCAGCTGATCTACCGGCGCCTGCGCCGCACCCAGCCGGTCATCCTGCTGATTTCTTCGTTTGGCATGGCGCTGATCCTGCGCAGCCTGGTGCAGCTGATCTGGGGCTCGGACAACCAGACCTACGTCAGCGGCATCCAGTTTCCCTGGCGGCTGGACTGGCTGGGCGGGCTGCGCCTCAAGCCCGATCACGCCTGGATCGTGCTGATCTCGGCGGGCCTGATCGTCGCCGTGCACCTGTTTCTCAGCCGCACCCGGCTGGGCAAGGCGATGCGCGCCATGTCCGACAACATGGACCTGGCGCGCATCTCGGGCATTCCCGCCGAGCGGGTGATCATGATGACCTGGATCATCGGCGGGGCGCTGGCCGCCGCGGCCGGCGTCTTCCTCGGCATCGACACCCGGCTGCACCCGATGATGGGCTGGACCACGCTGCTGCCTGTGTTTGCCGCCGCCATCCTCGGCGGCATCGGGCGCCCCTACGGAGCGATCGTCGGCGGCATGGTGATCGGTCTGTCCATGGAGATGTCGACCCTGCTCATCTCCGCGTCCTACAAGCCGGCGGTCGCCTTCGCCATCATGGTGCTCATGCTGATCGTGCGGCCCCAGGGCATCTTCAAGGGGACTCTATAATGGAACTCGCAGGCATTACCGGCTATCTCATCTCGTTTCTGACCTTCACCGGCATCTACGCGGTGCTGGTGCTGGGCCTCAACAGCCAGTGGGGCTTCACCGGCCAGTTCAACATCGGCATCGCCGGCTTCTTCGCGGTGGGCGCCTATACCTCTGCCATCCTCACCACTCCGGGCAGCCCCGCCTATCTGGGCGGCTTCGGCATGCCGTTTGTGGCGGGCCTGGCCGGCGCCGTCCTGGCCTCCGTCATCGTCGGTCTGGCCATCGGGCTGATCACCGCGCGGCTGCGCACCGACTACCTCGCCATCGCCACCATCGGCATTGCCGAGATGATCCGGCTGTTCATCAAAAATGAAGACTGGCTGACCAACGGCGTGCGCGGCATCGCCGGCATCGCCAGGCCGCTGGCCGGTACCCCGCTGGACACCCCGCTTGGCTACCTGCTGATCGTGGCGGTGTTCGTGGTGCTGGCCTACTTCCTGGTGGAGCGCGCCTACGTCTCGCCCTGGGGCCGCGTGCTGCGCGCCATTCGCGAGAACGAACCGGCCACCGCCGCCGCGGGCAAGTCCATCGCCCGTTTCCGCCTGCAGGCCTTCGTGCTGGGGTCCGCCCTCATGGGCCTGGGCGGCGGACTTTACGCGCACTTCTTCGGCTTTCTCAGCCCCGAGGCCTTCAAGCCGCTCTACGGCACCTTCATCATCTGGGTGATGCTGATCGCCGGCGGCAGCGGCAACAACCGCGGCGCCCTGCTCGGCGCCCTGATCGTGTGGGGCGTCTGGACCGGCACCGAGCTGGCCACCGGCCTGCTGCCCTCCCATTATGCCACCCAGGGCGCGGCGCTGCGGGTGCTGCTGATCGGCGTGCTGCTGCAGGTCATCCTGCTCACCCGGCCCCAGGGCCTGCTGCCCGAGAAGCCGCCGAAGCTGATCGCCAAGCGCCCGCACTAGGACTCCACAAACGCGAGCCGGGCCCGGTGATTTCACCGGGCCCGGCTTTTCATATCATACTCAGCCGCTCACGCCACGGGCGCGCAAAGCGTCACTCCTGCTCACTCTTCCTTGCCGGGCTCGAAGACCCGCTTGGTAACGATCTCGCCTCCTTCGTAGGCAAACTCGCCGAAGGTACCCGGCACGTCGCCGTTTTCGTCAAAGTTGACCGAGCCCGAGGCGCCTTCGTAGTCGATCTCTTCGCCATTGCTCAACAGCTCCACCGCCTTGGCAAACTCGCCCGGCCCCACCTGGGTACCCGGCGGGTTGGCGACCTCGCGCAGGCTGTCGCGGATCGCGGTGCGATCGGTGGAGCCGGCGTGCTGGGTCGCCAGAGCAATCAGGTAGATCGCATCGTAGGCCGTATCGAGATAGGGCTTGGGCGGCACCTCGCCGTGAGCTTCGCTGTAGGCGGCGGCGAAGTGCTCGGCGCCGGGCGAGTCGCTGCGCGCCTGGGGCACGGTGCCCACGGTGCCTTCCAGCGCCTGGGCGCCCAGGTTAGCGATCAGCTCGGGCGCCTTCAGGCCGTCGGAGAACACGAACTTGTCAAAGAAACCGCCTTCCAGCGACTGGCGCAGGATGGTCTGGCCGTTCTCGGGATAGCCGATCAGGATCATCGCTTCGGCACCGCCCTTGCTCGCCTGGGAGAGCTCTCCGCGGTAGGCCGCCTGCCCCTGCTCGTAGGCCACGCTGGCGCTCACCTCCCCGCCGGCGGCAGTAAAGGCCTCGGTGAAGGACTCGGCGAGCCCCTTGCCATAGTCGTTGTTGATGTAGATGACGCCGACCTTTGCGTAGCCCTGATCGGTGGCCACCTCGGACAGCGCCACGCCCTGGAAGGCGTCCGACGGCACGGTGCGGAACAGGAAGTCCTTGTCGTCCAGAGTGGTGATCACCGGCGAGGTGGAGGCGTTGCTGATCTGCAGCACCCCTTCCGGAGCCGACACGCTCTGGGCCACCGGCACGGTCACACCGCTGGAAAGCGCGCCCATGATGGCGTGCACGCCCTCCAGATTGACCAGCTTCTGGGCGGCAGCGACGCCCGGCTGCGGCGTGGTCTGGGAGTCGCCCGTGGCGAGCTCCACGTCTTCGCCCAGCACCCCGCCCGCCTCATTGATCTCCTTGACGGCAAGCTCGGCGGACTTCAGCGACGGCTCGCCGTAGCTCTGAAGGTCGCCGGTCAGCGGCACCAGGGCGCCGATCTTGAGCGGTGCCGCCACTGCACCCAGGCTGCCGGCCAGCATCAGCGCAGACAGCGCGCCTACAAGCGGTTTTTTCGTCAGCATGAAAAGTCCTCCAGATTGACTTTTGCGTCTTTATTATGGGAGTTCAAACAGTCATCACAATCTGGAAGGCTTTGCTAAAAAACTCAAGCTTGCGCTGCCAACGCTAGCGCCGCGAACCGACCCGCATCAGCCCGCAAGGCGCCGAGGCGCCTGATCAGCCCGATGGCAATCCAGTTGCCCGAGCGGTACCATGAATCAACCGCCGGGGCGGGTGCAGCGGCCCCGGCATCGCGACTTTCAGGATCACCATGCCCGCAGAGACCCTCCAGCAGCGCGCGCTGATCTGCCGTTGGCTATCTACGCTGTTCATCCAGAAACTGGACGACGAAACGCTTCAGGCCTGCCTCGACGGCGAGGCCGCCCCCGCCCTTGAGCTATTGGCCGAGCACGAGCCGCTCGCAGCGCTAACCGGGCGCTTCAATGACGCCCTGGATGCGCTGCGCCAGATTGAACAGCCGAGTCTGGCGCTGGCCGCCGACTTCGCCACGCTGTTTCTGCTCGACGAACGCGGTGCCGCCCCGCCCTATGCCTCGCTCTACCAGAGCCAGGGGCAGGGCCAGACCGCCATGTTTCACCTGAAAGCGGCTGAGCGCATGGAAGTCCGTCTGAAGGCCGCCGGCTACCGGATTGATGCGCCGCTTCGCGAACCCGCCGATCATCTGGCCATCATGCTCGACTACCTGGCCACCGGCTGGGAGCGCATCGCCAGCACCCAGGAATCCTTTGCTCGCCGTGAGATGCTCCAGGGGCTCGAGCAGTTCGTCCGCGGAGAGCTGGCCTGGCTGCCGCGTTTCAACCAGCGCTGCGAGTCCGTCGACACCGTCAGCGACCTCTACCCCTGCGCAGCGGCTCTGGTGACGCAATATCGCGCCGCCCTGCTCGAAGCGCTGCGGCGCGACCGCCAAGCGGCTGAAAATGCCCGACCGGCGAGCTAAACCGCCTGCCTCCCTTCCTTGGCAGACGGCAGCGCAAAAAACCAGCTATCGCTGGGGACTGAACGATGGCGTGATACTATCTAGAGCATGAAAGTGCTGCTGGTTGAAGACAACATCAATCTCGCACGCTCGATCTCTACCTTCCTGGAGACGTCGGGCTTTCAAGTGGAGACGTGCGCCGACGGCGAGACCGCCGAGCAGCTGCTGAAGGCGACCAGCTTTGACCTGGTGCTGCTGGATCTGGGTCTACCCAAAATCGATGGTATCCACTTGCTGCGTCGAATGCGCAGCCGTCAGGATCATACTCCGGTCCTCATCATCTCGGCCAGGGACCATCTCGATCAGCGCGTGCACGGGCTGGAAATCGGCGCCGACGACTATCTGTGCAAGCCGTTCTCACTGGTTGAAGTCGCCGCGCGGGCCAGGGCGCTGATTCGCCGTGCCAATCGGGCCGGCAGCGAAAGCCTGCGCTGCGGCGCCCTGGAACTCCCCCCCAACAGCCATGAGCTGCTGGTCAACGGCCTTCCCGTCGCCCTACATCGGCGTGAGCGTGAAGTGCTGGAATATCTGATGATCAATCAGGGGCGGCTGGTCAGCAAAGAGCAGTTCGTCAACCGAATTTCCTCGCTTGACGAGCCGCTCAGCCACAGCGCCGTGGAGACCTACATCTCCCGGCTGCGCAAGAAAATTGGCCAGCACGCCACGCTGAAGACGGTGCGCGGCCTTGGCTATCTGTTGGAGAACTAGCCGTTCCATGACTTCCATTCGCGCCCGGCTGCTCACCTGGATCGGTCTTCCCTTTCTTGTCCTGAGCATTGTCGTCCTGCTGTCCAGCCAGGTGCTGCTGTCGCGCCAGATCAATGAAGCCTTCGACGCCATGCTGCTTAACGCCGCCCAGCGCGTGGAGCAGCGCCTCTATTCCGTAGACGGCAAGCTGCATATCAACATGCACTACTTCAGTATCAGTACGCTGGGAAGCCGCGGAGAGGGCAAGATTTTCTATCGCATCCGCGACAGCCAAGGCCACCTACTGGCTGGGTTTGAAGGCCTGGAAGGCCCGGCTGACGCGGTGAGTGCGCCGGTGTTCTATAACACGCGCTACGCCGGCAACGCGCTACGCGCCGTGGCGATGACGTACCCTGTGGTACGTGCCACGCACAGCGATCAGGTCGAGGTCATCGTGGCCGAGTCCACCGAAGCCCGGGAAAGCTTGATCAACGACTTTCTATTAACCCTGTTCGGGCTCATCGCCGCCGCCGGCCTGCTGGCCATCAGCATCGCCCTGCTGGCGATTCATCAAGGCCTGGCCCCCCTGCGTGCGATCAGCCGGACACTGCGGCGCCGCGCGCCTAATGACCTTGCCCCGGTCGATATTCAGGCTCCGCGCGAGGTCTCGATACTGGTCACCAGTATCAACGGGCTGATCGCGCGAGTTCGCCAAAGCATTCAAAACACGCAGCAGTTTAACGCCGACGTATCCCACCAGCTGCGCACCCCCATATCGGAAATTCGCGCCCTGGCCGAACTTACCGCCCATCAGAGCCGCGACCCTAGGATTGCGCACAGCCTGACCGAGATCGAACGTATTGCGAAAGAAGCCGGCGATATGGTGCAGCAGCTATTAACCCTGGCCAAAACGCGCCACGAACTTGTCGATAGCGCCTCGTTAATCCCCGTCAACCTGGTTGCGGTATGCCGCAGCGCCTGTGGCGATGCCATTTCGCGAATCTATCAGCGCGGCCAGGAGCTTGAGTTTCATCATCAGAGCGAAGATATCAGCGCCGTGGCCGATCCCGTCATGCTGCGCTGGCTCGTTCAAAACCTGATCGAAAATGCCAGTCAGCATGCCGGCGGCGGCACCGCCTATCGCGGCACCATTCGCGTGACGGTGCTGATCCACGACGGCGCGCCCACGCTGCGGGTCAGCGACGACGGTGTAGGCGTCTCCGGCGAGGCCATCGAGCAGCTGACCAAACGCTTCTACCAAGCCAGGCCGGGGGCG
The DNA here is from genome assembly GCA_035459605.1 of Halomonas sp. Classification (GTDB taxonomy): domain Bacteria; phylum Pseudomonadota; class Gammaproteobacteria; order Pseudomonadales; family Halomonadaceae; genus Halomonas. The sequence goes on from DATHXP010000375.1 coordinate 8,483, forward strand.
ACTGGCAGCGGCCTTGGTCTGGCCATCGTCCATGAGATCGTCCACGCCCATGGGGCTGGCCTGCACTTCCATAGCCCGCCGGGCCGGGGGCTAACCGTCAGCGTGTTCTTTCCTCCGCCGCGCGCTGCCGGCGCCGAATCAGCGCAACCATCGCCGGCGTGAAGACGATCAGCAGCAGCAGGCGCAGCACGTGGTGCGAGACCACGTAGACCGGGTCGATATCCAGCGCCACGGCGATCACCGCCATCTCGCCTATTCCGCCCGGCAGCAGAGCTAACAGCACCGCCCTGAAAGGCAGGGCCGTGGCGCTAGCCACCAGCCAGGCGGTTGCTACCGCCATCAGCACGGCATAGAGCGCAAACAGCAGCCCGTAGCGGCCCACTTCAACCAGCTGAGACCAGGAGGATCCGGCAAAGCGCGAGCCAATCGCACTGCCCAGCACCAAAAAGGTGGCCACCAAAAGCAGGTCCGGCATCGTCACGCCATGGCCCAGACTTGAGAGCGTAGCGCCGACGGCGATCGGCCCGAGGAACTCCGGCAGCGGCAAGCGCAGCCGCCGTCCCAGCCACCAGCACGCGGGCGCCAGCGCCAGCAGATACAGGCTCTGCCAGCGAAAGCCGCTGCCGGCATCGCCCAGGGTTACACCGCCGGCGAGATAGCTGGCCATCACTACCGCCGATGACACCACGACCACCATCCTGACGGCATGGGCGATGGCAATCCAGCGAATGTCACCGCCCAGGCGCTCGGCCAGAATCACCACGCCATTCATGCTGCCGGGAAATGCGCAGAACAGCGCGCTTTGTCGACTCATGCCGCCCGCTCGAAACAGCCAGCTGCCGCCGGCAAGCATCAGCACCATATAGGCCAGCATTGCCAGCACGCTGGGATACCACTGCACAAGATGCGACAGCTCGCCAAGATCAACGCGATTGCCGATGAACAGTCCCAGCATGGCGATAGAGCTGCGATGCAGGCGCCTATCCACGCCCGTTCGCACTCCCGCCAGCGAGGCCAAAAGCACCATGATCAGCGCCCCCAGCATCCATGACAGCGGCAGGGAGCCCAGGGTGGCAAGAGCGCCACCCAGGCCCCCGATCATCAGGGTCAGCGGGGTTCGTCTCATCATGCTTCAGGCGTCGGCCGACTTCTGGCGGCGCTTGAACAAGTTCAGCAGGCGCTGGCCGAACAATGAGCCGATCAGCAGCGCTAAAATCACCAGCGTTATCGGACGCTCCAGCACATAGGTCCAGTCACCGCCGCTGATTTGATAGGTGTGCAACAGCGACTTCTCCGCCATGGCGCCCAGCAGCATGCCGATGACCGCTGCCGGCACCGAATAGCCGTAGTGGCGAAACAGCCAGCCAACCACAGAGAAAATCAACACCGTCACCGGCCCGGTCATGTTACCGGTGAGCCCAAATGACCCCATCACGGCCAGCACCAGCACCGAAGGAATCAGATAGCGCATGGGCACCTTGACGATGTTTGCCAGCAGCGGAATAAACATCAGGCCAATCACCAACAGTAAAAACACCTGGGCGAAGTTGGCGAAGATAATCGCATAGACCACGTCGGTCTGCTGACGAATAAACTGGGGCCCTCCGGTGATATTGTGCATGGCAAAGGCTGCCAGCATCACGGCCGTAGCGCCGCCGCCGGGAATACCCAGCGCCAGCAGCGTCGCCATGGAGCCCGCCTCGGACGTGCTGTTCGCCGATTCCGAAGCCACGACCCCCTTGGGGTTGCCCTTGCCAAACGAGGACGGATCCTTGTCACGGCGCCGGGTCTCCACGTAAGAAAGCAGATTGGACACCGACGACCCCACCCCGGGTACCGCGCCCACAAAAACGCCTATCAGCCCGCCACGTATCAGCACCCAAGGATAGCTCAGCGCTAGCTTGAAGCCTTCGAGTATCTCGGAGACCTTGACTCTGCGCGATGCTTTAGACTCGATGATGAAGCCCTTGTTGGCCAGCTTGAACAGCTCTGAGGCGGCAAACATGCCCATCATCGCCGGTATGACCGGCACGCCGTCGAGCAGATAGGTCTTGCCCATCGTGCCTCGCGCCATGCCCAGCTCGTTGAAACCGATCGTTCCGATCAGCAGACCCACAAAGCCAGCCAGCAGCCCTTTGAGCACCTGCTCTCCCTTCAGACTGGCGATCAAAGTCATGCCCCACAGGATCACCGCAAACATTTCCGCCGGCCCCAGCTTGAGCACCATGAAGGAAAGCGGCTGAATCATCACAAACAGGATAAAATAGCCCATCAGCACGCCAATGACCGAGGAAAACAGCGCCACGCCAAGCGCCTGGTTGTGCTTGCCCTGGCGAGCCATGGGGTAGCCGTCGAAAGCCGTCGCAATGGCCGATGACGTGCCGGGAATATTCATCAGGATCGCGGGGATACCGCTGCCAAACGAGCCCCCGGTAAATATCGCAGTCAGAAACAGCATCGCCTGAATGAAATCCATATAGAGCGTCATGGGCAAAAAGATAGCCATCGCCATGGAGATCTGCAGGCCTGGCGTCGCGCCGAAGACCAGGCCAATAATGATGCCTGGCACGACCACCATCCACGGTGAAAAATTGGTAAACAGCAGAGCCAGTGCCTGCTCGACGGCAGTGAAATCAATCATGATTTTTTCTCAGCCCTGCAGAATCAGCATATGCATAGGATAGGGCAGCATCTGGGCGAAGAAAAATGCCACCCCGAAGCCGAAGGCAAGGCTATATCCTCCCAGCAGCCACCAATTGCGCTCGCCCTTGAGCACCAGGAAAGCGGCAATAAACAGCACCGTGGCCACATCAAATCCCAGCGTCTCAAGCAGCATCACATAGGCGGCAAAAAGGCCCACTACCGGCAGGGTGCGGTGCAGCGGCTCACTTTCCTCTTCCAAACGAAAAAGCAGCGTACCCCGCCTCAAGCGCAGCACGATCTCGAGCACTGCAATGGCCAGTACGATCAATGAAAGTGGAAGAATCAGCAGCAGATTCTGCACGGCAGAAGACACTCGAATGGCGTCTTGCAAGTACCACAGGGTAAATGCAGCCAGAGCTAGGAGAACCAGCAGGTCCCCATAGTCGCGTTTATGTGACATAGGGCAAACTCCGGGCGGCCTCGAAGGCATCGAGGCCGCACCTCAAGCAGGAAGGAATCAGTTGAGCAGATCAGCGTACTGCTTAAAGACCGCAAAGTTGGTGCGCATCAGCTCGTTGGAGCGCTCCGGCCCAACCCAGACGCCGCCGATATCGCTGGATGCCAGCTGATCCTGTACGTCCTTACGCGCTAAGGAGTTCTGGATCGCTTCAGCCAGCTGTGCGTAGCGTTCCGGGAACTGCCGCTGCGTTTCACTGGTCACCGCGAAACCGCGCATGGAGCCCTGCAGCACGGGCACCTCAAGCTCCATTGGCTCCAGGGCCTCGTTGATAGTTGGCACATCCCACTGATCGATGCGCTCATCGCTGACGATGGCCAGCGGCGTCAAAAACTCACGAATCCCCTCGCTGCCCTGGGCGCTGATCGATATGAAGTCGACCTGCCCGCCAGCCACCGCAGAGCGTGCTTCTCCGCCGCTGTTGTAGGTCACCAGATTCAGATTTTTTTGCGGAATGCCTGCCTCATCCAGCAGCATGCGCACCATCAGGTGGCCAGCAGATCCTTGCACCACAGAGGCACGTACATCGCCGGGATTCTCACGGATTGCCTCGAGCAGCGACGGCAGATCTTCGTAGCCCGAGTCCTTGTTGGCGGCGATCAGGTCGAGATCGAACCACTGGAAATTGATGAAAGAAAAGTCTTCAATATCGTACTGGGCGCCACCGGTCAAAATAGTGTTGGTCAAGTAGGGCGCAAAAGTAGAGGCGTAGACGGTATAGCCGTCGTCTGGACGGGAAAGAACATAGTTGGCTGAAACCTGAGTGCCGGCGCCCGGCCGATTGGTTACGCGTACCGGCACGCCCAGCTCTTCGGCCAGGTAGCCAGACATCGCTCGGGTCATGCGATCGGCGCTGCCGCCGGTCCCGAAGCCCACCACCAAGTCAATCGGACGATCCGGAAAGTCATCGGCGTTTACCGGAGTGATCATGGCCAAAGAAGCTAGCAGGGTAACGGCTCCTGCGGCCAGCGCTTTACCATGAAGCTTGGTAATCAGTTTGTTCATGTCAGCTCCCACTTTGATGTTGTTAAGTCGCACCAGGCACTTGCCTGCCTGCTGCTACATTAAGCGAGCAACCTGTCACCAACCTTGCACGCCGGCGATATACGACCATGGTCTAACAAAAACTGCCGCGCCACCCTAACTGGCATCCAACGCGCATCTATGGGTCAATTGTCGGCACACCTACCCACTGCGGCGACTGCATAAAGGAATCTGGTCATGGCCCAATCTCGCAACAACAATGTCTGGCGGCGCATCCCTCTGTGGCAGAAGATTCTGGCCGGTCTGTTCCTCGGCGTGCTGGCCGGGGCGCTGATGGGTGAAAATGCCAGCGTCTTCAAGCCGCTCGGCGACATCTTCATCAGCGCCATCAAGATGCTTATCGTGCCGCTGGTGTTTTCCACCCTGGTGGTGGGGATCACCGCCATGCGCGACCCCCAGAAGATGGGGCGCATCGGCGCGCGCACCATCGCGCTCTACCTGATCACCACGGCCTTTGCCATCACGATTGGTCTGCTCGCCTCGCTGATCTTCAAACCGGGCGTGGGGCTCGACATCGCCTTTGAATCGAGCGTGGAAGCACAGCAGGCGCCAAGCCTGGTGGAAATCATCGTCAATCTGGTGCCGCAAAACCCCGTCAGCGCGCTGGCCAGCGGCAATATCCTGCAGATCATCGTCTTTGCCATTGGCCTTGGCATCTCGCTGATGCTGATCGGCGAGAAGGGTGAGCCCACCGTGCGCGTCTTCGAAAGCTTCGCCGAGGCGATGTACAAGCTCACCAGCATCGTCATGGCCTTCGCCCCCTTCGGCGTGTTCGGCCTGATCGCCCACGTGGCCGGCAGCTACGGTCTCGAAGTGCTGCTGCCGCTGGCCAAGGTCATCGGCGTGGCCTACGTCGCCAGTATCCTGCATGTGCTGGTGGTCTACTCCGGCCTGCTGGCGCTGCTCGGTCGCCTCAACCCGCTGCGCTACCTGCACGGCAGCATCGACGCCCTGGTGGTCGCCTACTCCTCGGCCTCGTCCTCGGGCACCCTGCCGGTGTCGCTGCGCTGCGCGCAGAAAAATCTCGGCGTGTCCGAAGGCGTCTCCGGCTTCGTGCTGCCGGTGGGCGCCACCATCAACATGGACGGCACCGCCATCTACCAGGGCGTGGTCGCGGTGTTCATCGCCCAGCTGATCGGTTTCGACCTCAGCATGGCGGACTATGGCATGATCATTCTTACCGGCACCCTGGCGTCTATCGGTACCGCCGGCGTGCCCGGCGCCGGCCTGATCATGCTGTCGATCGTTCTCGCCCAGATCGGCCTGCCGCTGGAGGCTATCGCGGTGATTGCCGGCATCGACCGCATCCTGGACATGGCGCGCACCAGCGTGAACGTTGCCGGCGACCTCATGGTCACCCTGCTGGTGGGCAAGAGCGAAGGCGAGCTCGACCTGAGCGTCTACAACGCACGGCACAAAAGCTAGGCTCTGGAGGGATATCTCATGCAGCTGACCGACCTGCAAGGCGACCGTACCCGCATCGGCGTTGCCCATGGCCAGGCGCATGCCGACAAGATTCGGCACAGCATCGTGGTCTACGATCAGCTGTTTCAGGACTTCATCGGCATCGATTGGGCGGACGCGCGCCGCGAAGCCGAGCGTTTCGGCGCCATGATCGAGCGCGGTTTTCCCGAGATCCTCGAGGAGATGGCCGGCATCGCTGCAGGCGCCGGGGTCGAGGCCATTGATATCCTTACCCTGAACTGCCGCAGCGAAATTTCGCTGACCCGCGCCAGCGGCGGCTGCTCGGCCTTCGCTCTGCAGCGTGCCGGCACGCAGTGGCTGGCCCAGAACTGGGACTGGCGCTCCGACCAGCTGCACAACGTGGTGGCGCTGAAGATCCAGGGCGACGATTGCGCGCCGCTGGTCAGCATCGGCGAGGCCGGCATGGTGGCCAAGATCGGCATGAACGCTGCGGGCGTCGGGGTTTGTCTCAACGCCATTCGCTCGCGAACCTGCGGCGAAGGTCTGCCGATCCATATCGCCCTGCGCAAGATTCTCGAGAGCCCGAACATGGCAAGCGCGCTGGCCGTGGCCGCTCAGAACCGCGTCTGTTCACCCGCCCACTTCCTGCTGGCCAGCGGCGACGGTCAAGCCGTCGGCCTGGAAGTGCACCCCGGCGAACCGGGTCGGCTCGACGCCCAGAACGGCGTGGTCACGCATACCAATCATTTGTATGCCCAGGCGGCAACCTGCCAGGTCAAGGACTTCCCGCGCGCCGACTCCCAGCCGCGGTTGGAACGTTTGAATCACCTGCTGCGTGAAGAGCTATCGTCTCAAGACAGCGTCAGCGAAGCGCAGCTGTTCGAGATTCTCGGCGACCACCACGGCGAACCGATGTCGCTATGCCGCCACTTCAACCCCGACCAGCCCGCCGACGAGCGCATGGAGACCCTGTTTGGCGTGGTGATGAATCTGAGCGAGCGGCGCCTGACGCTGCACCACGGCAAGCCCTGCGAACCGCAGGAGCGCCTGACGGTCAAGCTGTAAACGTGCAGGCACGACACCCAGGGCACCGGCACGATTCAGGTTTTAGTGAGAGCGGCGCTTGTGCCGCGAAAGGCGCCACCAGGCGCCTCGAATCAATCGATGGTTTTTTTAAGCGACGATCTCGATCTGCGGCTCGACGACCTTTTCACTCTTCATCGAATTGGTGATCAGACAGATCGAACCGGCTTTCTCCAGGCAGCGCTCGGCGCGCTGGCGCTGGCCTTCATCCTCCAGCGTCAGATGCGGGCGAATGACGAGCCGAGTGAAGGAGTTCACGCCGTCGACCTTATCCAGCTTGCCGTCGACGTCGCAGCTCAGGCTCTTCCACTCCAGCTTGGATGCCCGCGCCACGGCGCGAAACGACAGCACGTAACAGTCCGCCACCGAAGCAACTAGCAGCGTCTCCGGCGACCAGTGCCCCTCCGGGCCGCCAAACTGCGGCGGCGGCGTGGTTGTAATCGACGGCAGCCCTGCGCTGGTGACCGTCACCTCGCCCTGGGAAGTGCCCGAGGCTGAGGCCAGATAGTGGTGGGGAAGGCTTTGCATTGCTGCCACTCCTAGAATATGGATAGATTCATTAATTATATAGCATCGACCATATCAGGATATTGACCCGCAGCAAGCTCAAGCCCAGCGCTCGCCCATGGGCGACGCCATTATCAGCGCTAGCCGCTGCGATCCGACTGGATCATCATCGGCCCGGCAAGTATCAGCGCAATCAGGTCGGCCTGGCGGTTGGTGCCGGTCTTGTGAAACAGATTGCGCATGTGAAAGGCGATGGTGGTCTGCGAGACGCCGAGCTCTTCTGCCACATCGGTGGCGCGGGCACTGTTGGCCAGCGCCCCCGCCACCCGCGCCTCGGTGGGCGTCAGCCCGAATAGCTCCATCAGCAGCGTTTCGGGAACGCGTCTTCGGCGCTCCGAGGCCGAAAGGAACAGGGCAACGCTCGGGTGGCTGGAGGAAGACGCCTCGGGTCTCGCCAGCACGCACGCCAGCGCCGAAACGCTGCACGTATCCTTGGCCCGCTGCAGCATGGCGCCCACCACCTTTTCCTCACCGGCCTCTGCCGCTTTCAGCGTTTCGCCAATGGCGTGCTGCAGCGCCCGATCGGACAGGACATCAGGCGAGCGCAGGCCCTGCGCGCCGGCATGAATAAAGTCGCCGTCGGCGATCATTTCCTGGGCCGCCCGGTTGGCGTGAACCAGCCCGCCTCGCGCATCCAGCAGCACGATGCCCAGCGCGATCAGGTCAAGCGCCTGCTCGGCCCCCTCGCCCGCCAGGCCACCAATCGCCTTGCGCAAGGTCGCCACTTCACCAGCGTGCTGGCTGCGAATCCGCTCGACCTGGCGCAGGCGCGCAGCGATGGTGGCCAGCATCAGATCATAGTCGACGGGCTTGACCAGATAGTCATCGGCACCCAGCAGCTTGCCCTCGACGACCTCGCGCGGTTCGGCCAGGGCGGTCAGAAACACAAAGGGCGTCGTGGCAAGCTCGGGGCGCTGCTGACGCAGGATGTTGAGCAGCTCGTAACCATCGAGACCGGGCATGGAGATATCGCAGAGCAGCAAATCGGGGGCGCTCTCCTCCAGCCGCTCAAGCGCCCGGGAACCGTCTGCCGCCGCCATGGCGCGGTAGCCAGCCTCCTGCAGCTCTTCGACAATGTCGTGCCGCAGGACATCTTCGTCCTCGACCACCAGAATCAGCGCGCTTTCCACTGCACTCATGTCGTCGCTCCACTAAAACGCGGCAGCGTCAGGCGAAAGGTCACCCCTTCGCTGCCCGGCTGCAAGCTGACATCGCCGCCCTGCATGCGCGCCAGGGTGCGCGCCACGAACAGCCCGATACCGGTGCCGGCAACGCCGACGCTGTTGGCACCGCGATAGTTGCGCTCGAACAGATGCGCCCTGTCTTTCTCGGCAATCGGGGCGCCGGCGTTGTGAACATCGCAGTACAGATGCTCGGCGTCGCCATGCAGCATCACCGCGACAGGCGTCCCGGGCGGCGCGTATTTCACGGCGTTGGACAGCAGGTTTTCCAGCACGTGTTCAGCGTGCGCCGGATCGCAGAAGACGCCATCGTACCCGTTCGCCGCCTGGCAGACCCTGATCTGATGATCCGGCGCGGCTTCGCGCTGCCGCGCACAGACCGCCTCGACGATGTCGCTCAGATCGCACTTCACCCGGCGCGCACCAATCTGGCCGGCATCCAGCCGCGCCGCATCCAGCGTGCTTTGCACCAGCCGCGTGAGCCCGGCGATGGCATGGCGGGCGCGCTCCGCGCGCTCGACTACCTCATCGGAGTCGGCGCGCGCGCCCCGTCGGATCAGCCGCTGCAGCGCCGAATCCGCCACCGCCAGCGGCGTGCGAAACTGGTGCGACACCATGGCGGCAAAGTTGCGGTAGAGATCCGCCGCCGACTTTTCCCGCTGCAGGGCGCTGTCCAGGTCGCGGGTGCGCTCGGCCACCAGCTCCTCCAGTCGATCGCGGTCCCGGGCATCCTTTTGCTGCGCGGCACGACGGTCCGAGGCGTCGTGCGCCAGCAAGATGGCGCCCAGCACGGCGCCCTCGTCGCGCATCGGGAAAAAGCGCAGGTCCACGTAAAGCGGCTCCTCGCGATCCGGCTGAAACAGCGGTCGCAGGGTCAGCTGCGAGGTTTCGCCGCCGAGCGCCCGCGCCACGCCCCGGCGCACCGCGGCAATATCGAAAAACCCGGTCACCTCGGTCAGCTTGCGTCCCACCGCCTGCTCGGCCGTCTTGCCCACCATGTCTGCCATGGCGGCATTCCACAGCGTACAGCGTCCCGCGCGGTCCACCGCCAGAATGCCTTCGCCGCTGGATGAAATCAGCAGCGACGAGAAATCCCGTTCGCGCCGCAGCATGCGATTGCGCTGGTACGCCTGACGCAGCGCCACCGCCAGCGTGACCGCCAGAATGCCGCCCGCCACCATAATGCCGACCAGAAAGGCAATGGTCTGACGCAGCTGGTCGCGGTAGGTGTCCAGCCGGCCGCCCAGTTCTTCCCACCCGGCAATCATTGCCGCATTGGCCGCCCGTCCGAAAAAGCGCGGAAACGGCGCCAGGGCGTCGCGCAGGCGCGGGCCGTCGTCGGGGGCGAAATCCGCAGCGGCTGGCGCAAGATTTTCAAGCGTCTCGCCCAGCCGGTCCAGCTCGTCGGCAAGGCCGATCTTTTCCATAAAGCGCCGCTGCGGGCCGTCATTGAGCAGCGCTATCCGGCTGGCCAGAATATCGAAGCGCAGGGAGAGATCGTCTGCGTCCGCCCTGCCATACTCTGCCAGCGATGCCGTCTCGACCAGGCGCAGGGCGGCCACCCCGCCCTGGTGCAGCACCCATAGCATGTTCTCCTCTGCTTCGATACGCATGTCCTTTTCCACGTCGTACATGCGGATCAGCGAAAAGGTCAGCAGCACCGCAAACACCATCACGGCGGCCAGCGGCAGGATCACGCCGAAAACAAGATTGCCAAGGCGCTTCATCGTACATCGAGCTGGTAGAGCTGCCAGACCCAGCGGTAGTCGTAGCGGATGTCGCGCAGCGCTTCATGGTCGTCGCGCGGATAAACAATCCACAGCGGCCCCTTGTCATCTCGGCCCATGAGCTCGCCATCCATGCGGTAGGCCACGATGACATCAAAGTCGTAAAAATCGGCCATGGGAATATCGACCGCGTAGTCGTTCAGCGCCACGGCGGTCACACAGTCGCCTTCGGCGTCCAGCCGCTCCAGCAGATCGCGCATCAGAAAGCCGGTGAAGCTGTGCTTGCCATCGGTCACCACGGTGGAGGTTTCCAGCGTCGTGATCGGCAGCGCATACAGCGCCTCACGGTCCAGAAAGGCAGTGCCGCCGGCAATCCGGCCCGTTACCTGCAGCAGCGTTCCCTCATCGGTCACCTTCGCGACTCCCCCATGCCAGGCTTTATCAAGCTCCGCCGGGGCAGCCGCACTTGCCAGCATCAGCCCCACAAATACAGCTCCTGTCTGTACCAGCATATTTCATCCCCTCCGCCGCGCAGCGACTCATCGCTCTCAGCCACTGCCCAGCGCTTTTCCGCGTTCCAGATAGCGCTTGCTTTTCAAATAATGGCGTCTCCCCATCTAAACAAACGGGGCGCGGTCGGTATCTTTCCTGCGACCATCGTGCTCAGCGCCCTAAAAACAAGCCAGTACGGCTATCCACACGCCTATCCATGAACCCAAGCAGGCCGGTATCCCGCGACTCGAAGCCTGCTCCACGTGCGCCCATCTTCATTGGCTGCACGCCGATGGGCTAAACAATACTTCATCACAAAACACGACGGAGCGTTTAAACGGAGATCACCATGTGGAACTTTAGCGTAGGCGGAGCGCTGGGCATGATGGCGCGCACGCTGCCTTTCATCCTCTTGCGCATGGCCGTCTATTTCGGCATCACGCTGGGCTACATCCTTGTTACCGGCGTCGGCGCCGGGGTCGGCTACGGCATCGGTGGCTTCGGCGATGCAGGGTTTCAAGCCGGCGCTACCATGTGGGGCGGAATTGCAGGCTTCGGCCTGTTCGGCGCCATCATGTACTGGGCGCGTGAATATATCCTGTACATCGTCAAGGCCGGCCATATCGCCGTGCTGGTCGAGCTCATCGACGGCAAACCGCTGCCGGAGGGTCGCGGCCAGGTGGACCATGCAGCCAGCGTGATAAAACAGCGTTTTCCCCAGGCCAGCGTACTGTTTGCCGTCGACCAGCTGATCAAGGGCGTCATCCGCACCATCACCGGCCTGATGCGCGGCGTCATGACTGTGCTGCCGCTTCCCGGAGTGCGGCAGCTGGCCGGCATTCTGTCTGCCTTTCTGCGCGTCGCCGTCGGTTTTATCGACGAAGTCATCCTTGCCTACGCCATTCGCACCCACTCCACCAACGCCTGGATGTCCGCCAAGGAGGCGCTGGTGCTTTACGGACAAAACTACAAGACGATGCTCAAAAACGCCGCCTGGCTAGCGATCATCGTCTACGGGCTCAGCGTTGTGGTGTTTCTGATCATGCTCGCCCCGGCGGCGCTGGTGGTCTACCTGATGCCGGGCGCCTGGTCCGCGGGCGGCCTGGTCTTTGCCCTGCTGTTTGCCTGGAGCGTCAAGGCGGCCCTGCTGGAGCCTTTCGCCATCGCCTGCATGATGCAGGTCTATTTCAAGACCATCGAAGACCAGCAGCCGGACCCCGAATGGGAGGCCAAGCTGGAGCAGATGTCGGCCAAGTTTCGCAAGCTGAAAGAGCGCGCCTTCGGCGCGGTGAGCGAGCCGACGGAAAGCGCAGACAGCATACGCCCGGCCTGACGCGAGGGGGCATCACAAACGCAGCCATCACGGAAAGGGAGAAGAAAATGCGCCTGACCTCACGTTTTCAAATTTCTTTTTTACCCGTCTTCTCGCCCGATCATGGACTCACCGGCGGCGGCATTGCCCTGGGAGGCGGTGGCGCCTTTAATGCATCGCTTAACGTTCGGCCCGGTGACATCGTCACGAAAGAGATGGTCGCCACCACGTTCAATGTCGCGCTGGAGGATCTGCAGCAGTCGCACCCGATGGCCTCCTGGTGCTCATACAAGATGATCGAGAATGACAAGACCCTGAATGTCGATGTCTCGATTCAAATCCATGACACCGCCGAGGCCGCCGCGGAAGACTTTCGCAACGCCACCCGCAACATTCCGGCAGGCGAAACGCTCGAAGCAGAGCAGGCGCTACAGGAAAAAAGCGCTGGCAGCTACGGGCTGGGCATCGACGCCACGCACAACGTCTTCACCTGCGCAATCTCGGCCATACGCCAGCGCGGCATTCAATTCGAGAACGTCTACGGCGTTGCCGACCAGGCTCGGTTCGAGACCACGGAAGGCACGCTGCGCCTTCAACAGGGCAATCTGCGAATGACGCTGAGCGCCTTTTACGGCCCGGACATGACGATACCCGACATAATCACGGCAGAGTCCATCATGCAGGCCGTCACTACCTGGCAGCAAAGCACCATGCGCCAGCGCAAGGAACAGACCATTGCCCTGGCGAAGGCTGCCCTGGCAAGGCTCTGAGCGGCCGCAGCCCGCCTACCGCAACACCCAGGAGAGCGAGCATGAAACGAATTGCATCGATACTGGCAGCGCTTCTCATCGCCGGCGGCACGGCCGGCACATCGCCCGCGCGCGCCGCCGAGGACGTGGTGATTGTCTATGACGCCTCGGGGTCCATGTGGGGCCAGATCGACGGCGTCAGCAAGATGGAAATCGCCCAGGACGTCATGGCCGACCTGGTCGATGAATGGGACCACGACACCCAGCTGGGGCTAGTTGCCTATGGCCACCGCCGCCAGGGCGACTGCAGCGACATCGAAACGCTGATCGCCCCTGGCCCGCTGGACAAACCCAGCTTCATCGACACCGTCAATGCCATCAAACCCAAGGGCAAGACGCCGATTTCCGCTTCGCTGCAGCATGCCGCCGACCTGCTGGCCTATCGCGACAGCCAGGCAACGATCATATTGATTTCAGACGGCCTGGAAACCTGCAACGCCGACCCCTGCGCCGTTTCCGAGCAGTTGGCCACACAGGGCGTCAAGCTCACCGCCCACGTGGTGGGCTTCGATCTGGAAACCGACGCCCACGCTAGCCTGGCCTGCATCGCCGACAATACCGGCGGTATCTTTGTGCCTGCCAATAATGCCGCAGAGCTGCATACCGCCCTGGACCAAGTGCAAAGTGCGATGAAACAGCCGTCGGCCGATCCTGAACCCGAGCCGGTGCTTCCCGAGATTGAAATCACCGCTCCCGAACAGACCATCACTGGCGAACAGTTCACCGTCAGCTGGAGCGATAGCGTCGCCACCGACGACTACTACACCGTCGTTCCGGCGGGTGCCGACGAGGGCAAGACGGGCAATCGGGGGCTGGTGCGGAACAAGAGCGAAGGCTCGCTCACCGCGCCAGCCGAACCGGGCCTGTATGAGGTGCGCTACGTGCTGCGTGAGGGCATGAAAACCCTGGCCAGCGCCCCGCTGGAAGTGGTCGAGGCCGAGCTCAGCATCAGCGCACCTGAACAGGTCACCACCGGCGCCCCATTCACCGTCAGCTGGAGCGATAGCGTCGCCACCGACGACTACTACACCGTCGTTCCGGCGGGTGCCGACGAGGGCAAGACGGGCAATCGGGGGCTGGTGCGAGACAAGAGCGAAGGCTCGCTCACCGCACCTGCCGAACCGGGCCTGTATGAGGTGCGCTACGTGCTGCGTGAGGGCATGAAAACCCTGGCCAGCGCCATGCTGGAAGTGGTTGAGGCCGAGCTCAGCATCAGCGCACCTGAAGTGGTACGCGCCGGCACAACGATCAAGATCAGTTGGAGCGATAGCGTCGCCACCGACGATTACTACACCGTCGTTCCGGCGGGTGCCGACGAGGGCAAGACGGGCGATCGAGGACTGGTGCGGGACAAGAGCGAAGGTTCGCTCACCGCACCAGCCGAACCGGGCCTGTACGAAGTGCGTTACGTGCTGCGTGAGGGCATGAAAACCCTGGCCAGCGCCACGCTGGAGGTCGTGGCCGCCGACGCCCCGCTGGACGACGGTGCGGGACTGTCAGTGCCAGAAACCGCCGCTGCCGGCGAGACCATCACCGTTACCTGGAGCGGAGAAATCGACAGCGCCGACCAGCGCATCTCGCTGGCCCGCAAGGACCAGCCCGACTTCAGCTGGATCAACGTCCAGCCTGTCGGCGAGAAAAAATCCATGGAGCTGACGATGCCGGATGAAGCCGGCCTCTTTGAGATCAGGTTTCTGGATATTACCGGTCGCGAGCTGCTTGGCCGCTCCGTGGTCGAGGTAAAGTAACCGTGCGCCGCCTCGTGTCCATCATCCTGGCCGCGGCGCTGATCGCCCCCGCGTTCTGGGCCACGGCGCAGGCAAGCGGAAGCGATACGCTGGCGTCACTGTCCAGCCGCTTTCTCAACGGCTATGACAGCCACGACGGCCGGCAAATAGTGCTCCAGATCAGCGACGCTCTGAAGCCGCTGAACCCGGAGCCTTCGGCGTTTCCGCCAACCGCGCGGGTAAGCCCGCTCGCCATGGCGATGCTCGCACTGGAAAACACCGAAGGCCAACGCGACCGCGTTCGCTACCGCATCACCTATGGAATAGAGCAGGTTCCAAACCCGCCGAAATACAGCCCGCTGCCCCTCAGCTTTATCCAGATCGACCGCTTCAGCCTGGGAGCGGCCATTCGCCAGAGCCTGATCGACGCCTACGGGGCCGAGCACGTCGCCCCTCCCGAAGCGTTCGACGCCGGGCCGCACGTATCCTGGCGCCTGATCACGCGCCCCGTGCAAGGAGCGCGGGCGGACATCCTGGCCGCCGGCCGCGCCGAGCTATCCGACGCGCAAGCGCAGGAAATGCCCTGCCTGAACGGCCCTTGTCTTTCGCTCGACATGGAGCTCGAGCGCGCCGCCCCCTGGGGAGAATTGCAAGAGGTGCCGCTGACGCTGGATGCTCCCTATCCTGTAATGCACAGCGGCCAGCTGACGCCGGCCGCCGCCATAGAGCAACTCACTGGCAGCGACCGCCTCTCTGACACCGGACCGGTACGCGAGACGCCCGGCCTGCCCGAACCGCTTCTTGAAGCCGTCATTGATATCAACCTCGCCCAGGACTCGGCGCTAGATGCCCGCATGCGCAGGGGTGGGCTGATGGACGACTCCGTCGCGGCCATCTGGAAACGACTTGTCGCTATACCGCCAGGCGCGAATGCAGAAATACCAAAGGGCTACCAAGCGAAGATCTACGAATGCCGCCGTGGACCACAATTTCCGCCAGATGGAGGGCTGTGTCCGTGAATGGCATAAGGAACGATCCTCCGACCAAGTGATAGTCGGTTAAGCCCCGCCGTCTGCGGGGATAGAGTTCTCTATAGTTACCGCCTGTACCGCCAGCGGATTAGCTCACCTGTGGGAAACGGCGGGCGATGTCGCACGCGTAGGTCTGGATGATCGGATGATCCCCACGCCGATGGGGAACGAATTTGGGCGTCCAGCTTAGCCGGATCCTGCTCCGGGTGATCCCCACGCCTGTGGGGAACGGGCCGACATGCTGCTGCCCAACGACGACCGAAACGGGTGACCCCCACGCCTGTGGGGAACGGTGAGCCTCGGCGTTATACATGGGGCAGCTCCTCGGGTGATCCCCACGCCTGTGGGGAACGGAAGCCGGTGCGGCTCAGGTTTTTGTCCAGTATCGGGTGATCCCCACGCCTGTGGGGAACGGCCTAGTCTGCAACCAGGAACCTCCTTTCCGTCCGGGTGATCCCCACGCCTGTGGGGAACGGCCACGGCCGCCACATCCAGACTGTGGTAAGGCAGCAAGTGACAGCTACTGCCATCACCCGAAGGCTTGGCCTTGCCCCAGTAAAAGTAATACATCATGACTACTCGCCAAACTGGTTTTAGCCTTACATCTAATCATGCCTTGCTCACCTCCTCTACCCACAGAAAGGAGATCAGAGAAATAGCTCGCCTCGACCTGATGCCGACCCGATTTGAGCATCAAGCCAGCCGACACTCTCCTGGTACACCGAAGACCACATAAGCGCAGACCCAATAACTTACGCCAGCTGCCCTTGGTATCATTAATGGCGATATCTCTGGTTACCAACCATCAATCACCGCCAAGAGGCCGCCATGTGGGATGAACGCTACGACACCGAGGATTACGTTTACGGCACCGAGCCCAACGACTTTCTACGCGAGCAGGTGGGACTGATCGGCGAGGCGCCGAAGCACGTGCTGTGCCTGGCCGATGGCGAGGGGCGCAACGGTGTCTATCTGGCGGGGCTTGGCCATGAGGTGCTGTCGGTGGACGCCTCGGCGGTGGGGCTTGGCAAGGCGCGGCAGCTGGCCAGGCGGAAAGACGTGTCGCTAAAAACCCTGATGGCCGATCTGACCGAGCACGAGTTTCCCGCCGCGGCCTATGATGCGGTGGTATCG